>PGXY01000001.1:0-300000 GCA_002839375.1 Spirochaetae bacterium HGW-Spirochaetae-1
TCCGTAAAGAGCTGGCAGAGACTAAAATATCCGAAGATGAAGCCCGCGAATACGCCGAAAGCATCATCAACACCATCCGTGAACCATTAATCGTTCTTAATCAGGATTTAAGGGTTGTTTCCGTCAGCCGCTCCTTCTATGAAGTCTTTAAGGTAAATCCCGAAGAGACCGTGGGGCAGCTTATCTATGACCTGGGGAATAAACAGTGGAATATCCCCGGGCTGCGGGAACTGCTTGAAACCATCCTGCCCAAAAAAGCAACGTTTGATAATTATGAGGTTGAACACGATTTTGCTACAATTGGCCGGCGCATAATGCTTTTAGATGCCCGGCAGATTCAACGAGTGTCGGGAAAGGAACGGATAATCCTTCTGGCCATCGAGGATATCACGGATCGCAGGAAGATAGAAATTGGTCTGGAGAGAGCCCATGAAGAATTAAAGGATCTTGCCGTTGAGCTAAAACGCACGGCCCGGGCAAAATCTGAATTCCTGGCCAACATGTCGCATGAGCTCAGGACACCGCTTAACTCCATTAACGGTTTCTCCGAAGTGCTGTACGACGAGACTTTCGGACCGCTTAATGAGAAACAGAAGAAGTATGTTAATAATGTTTTAACCAGCGGAAAACACCTTCTCTTGCTGATAAATCAGATACTTGATATGGCGAAAGTTGAAGCCGGAAAGATGAAACTGGCTTTATCCAGTGTGCCCATGAAAAACTTACTAAATGATATATCGATGCTGGTAGAGAACATGGTGAGTAAAAAAAAGATAGAGATGCTGCTTGAAATAGATGAAGATCTGCCGGATATCGAGGCCGATGAACTCAAGGTCAAGGAGATAATCTACAACCTTATCTCAAACGCAGTCAAGTTTACTCCCGAAGGCGGTAAAATTGGAATGCGTGCCAGGAAAGCCGATTCCATGATAGAAGTAGAGGTCTGGGATACGGGAGTCGGTATTGCGCATGAAAACATGGAGAAAATCTTTGAAGGGTTTTTTCGTGTCGATACGCCCTATTCACGGGTAACCGAGGGAACCGGGCTCGGGTTACCGCTCTCAAAAAATCTGGTTGAGCTGCACGGCGGGAAGCTTTCTGTAAAATCTGCGGGGCTGGATAAAGGCACATTGGTCCGGTTTACGTTGCCAGTTGTATCAAAGATGGCGGTGTGAGATGAAAAAGAAAGCATTAATTATCGATGACAACAAAAACAATCTTTTGCTGGAAAAAGACCTTCTCGAGGTCGCCGGCTTTGAAGTATATGAAGCTGAAGACGCTGCCGGCGGAATTGCCATTGCCAGAAAAGAAAAACCCGATATTATAATTATGGATGTGAGGCTTCCCGATATGCGCGGTTCCGAAGCCGCCAGGATATTACGTCAGGAGAGAGAGATAGACCATATTCCCATTGTTTTTGTGACTGCTTCGGTCATGGAAGAAGGCAGAGAAGAGATAAATGATATTGCTAATAGCGGATTCATAGGCAAGCCTATAGATACGCGTACTTTTGCGAAAGAAATAAGTCAATTTATCAGGTGAGTTGCCTGTTATGATAAAAAGTTAAATGTGATAGAAACAGGAAATGAAAAAAAAACCGGTAATATTAGTCGCTGACGACCAGCCCCAGAACATTGAACTTTTTGAAGCATATCTTGTTCCGCAGGGTTATAAAATTATAAGGGCGTCAAACGGTAAAGAAGCGCTGGAGAAACTTTCCGGCAACCAGATCGATCTGATTCTGCTCGATGTAATGATGCCCGGCATGAATGGTTTTGAAATTACCCGAAGAGTAAGGAAGGATAAAACACACCGACTACTTCCCATAATCCTGGTTACTACATTGCGGGAGACTGAAGATCGTATTCGGGGATTTGAAGCCGGTTGTGATGATTTTATTTCCAAGCCTGTTGATAAGACTGAGCTTCTGGTCCGGGTCAGGTCTCTGCTAAAAGTCAAGAACTACAATGACTTGATGAGCAAATACCTCAAAGAACTGGAAACAGCCAAAATTTACGCACAAGAGGCGCGTGAATACGCCGAGAGCATCATCAACACCGTGCGTGAACCCTTAATCGTTCTGGATCAGGATCTGAGAGTAGTCAAGGCCAGCCGCTCCTTTTATGATGTCTTTAAAGTAAAACCTGAAGAGACTATGGGCCAGCTTATCTATGATCTGGGGAATAAACAGTGGGATATTCCCCGGCTGAGGGAATTGCTGGAAACCATCCTTCCGCAAGAGACAACCTTTGATGACTTTGAGGTTGACTACGAATTTGCCGTCATTGGCAGGCGTATAATGCTTTTAAATGCCCGTCAGATTCAAAGCGGGCCGGAGAAGGATCGGCTGATTCTCCTGTCCATCGAGGACTTCACCGAACACAGGGAGTCGGAGAAAAGGATCCAGTATATGGCCTTCTATGATTCCCTGACGTGTCTGCCCAACCGGGACCTTTTCTCCGATCGCCTGGGCGTTGCACTGGTAAATGCCGGGAGAAATAAAACTAAAGTAGGCATCATGATGCTGGATCTCGATAATTTCAAGGATGTGAATGACTCCCTTGGTCATAATGTAGGCGACGTCCTTCTCAAAAGAGCGGCAGAGCAGTTAAGTGCAGTGCTGAGGAAGGGTGATACGGTTGCGCGTTTCGGTGGTGATGAGTTTGTTATGATCTTCCCTGACCTGGAGGGAATAGAAGATGCGATTCAGGTTGCACAGAAGATCATTGATAGGTTTAATAAGCCCTTCCTTGCTGATACCCATCAACTCTTTGTGACAACAAGCATCGGTATCGCCGTATATCCCGACGATGGAATAGATGAAGGTACCCTTTTGAAAAATGCCGATATCGCCATGTATCAGGCCAAGCATGCAGGACGGGCCCAATACAAGCGTTATAAAAAAACCTGAAAATGCCATGTTGATAAATTCAGAATAGCGGTGTGAGATGAGAAAGAAAGCATTAATTGTCGATGATAACGAAAACAATCTTTTGCTGGAAAAAGACCTTCTGGAGGTCGCCGGCTTTGAAGTATATGAAGCTGAAGACGCTGCAGGCGGAATTGCCATTGCAAGAAAAGAAAAACCGGATATTATAATTATGGATGTGAGGCTTCCCGATATGCGCGGTTCTGAAGCAGCCAGGATATTACGTCAGGATAAAGAGACAGGCGATATTCCCATTGTTTTTGTGACCGCTTCGGTTATGGAAGAAGGCAGAGAAGAGTTGAAAGACATCTCTAATTCCGGATTTATAGGCAAGCCTATAAATACACGCACTTTTGCAAAAGAAATAAGTCAATTTATTAAGTGAGAGAATTGTTATTTTGAAAAGTAAAGTGCAAAGGGGATAGGGAATGAAAGACAAACCGGTACTATTAATCGTTGATGACCAGATTCAGAACATTGAACTTCTCGAAGCATATCTTCTCCCGCAGGGTTATGAAATTGTAGAAGCATCAAACGGCGCGGAAGCATTGGAAAAACTTTCCGGCAATCGGATTGATCTGGTTCTGCTCGATGTAATGATGCCCGGCATGGATGGTTTTGAAGTTACCCGGAGAGTCAGGGAGGATACTACTCTGGGACTGCTTCCGATAATTCTGGTTACCGCATTGCGGGAGACTGAAGATCGTGTAAAGGGAATTGAAGCCGGTTGTGATGATTTTATTTCCAAGCCTGTTGAAAAGACTGAGCTTCTGGCCAGGGTCCGGTCTCTGTTAAAGGTCAAAGCCTACAACGACTTGATGAATAATTACCGGAAAGAGCTGGAATCTGAAGTGGCCAGAAGGACTGAGGAGCTGAAGCATGCCCTGGAAACAATTAAAATTGCTTCTCTGGACACGATTTACCGGCTCTCCATGGCCTCGGAATATAAGGACGAGAACACCGGCGAGCATATCAGACGCATGAGCCATTATTGCGCTGCCATTGCCCGCCGCATGGGGATGGACGAAAGTAATGTTGAAACTATTCTTTATGCAACACCCATGCATGACCTGGGTAAGCTGGGCATACCGGACCAGATACTGTTGAAACCGGGCAAACTTGAACCGGCTGAGTGGAATATTATGAAACAGCATACGATAATCGGCGCCCAGATCCTCAAGGGCTCTGATGCTGCATTTATTCGTTTAGGAGAGACTATAGCCCAGAACCATCATGAGAAGTGGGATGGAAGCGGATATCCAAATGGTCTGAAGGGCACAGAAATACCCATCGCCGGCCGCATTACGGCAGTTGCAGATGTATTCGATGCCATGATCTCCAGACGGCCCTATAAGAAACCATTCCCCGTGGAAACGTCACTGGAATTTATCCGGGAAGGTCGGGGGAGCCACTTTGATCCGGAGGTAGTGGATGCTTTCTTTGCCGTTAAGGATGAGATTCTCGCAATATAAGAAGCAATATTCCTGCCTGTATTCTGCTGCTCTCATGGTGCTGTTGTTTTCAATGCCCGATGCTTCCCGGTGAATCCGGCCCCTATTATTTTTTTATGAGCTTAATTATAAATAATAGGATAACAGCTCCAATGAGAGCGGTTATAGTAGAACCTATAAAGCCGCTGGTTGATATCCGGAGGAAATTAAATATATAACCGCCGATAATCGCTCCAATGACTCCTATGATAATGTTTCCCACAAGGCCGAATCCGCCGCTTTTCATGATTATTCCGGCAAGCCATCCGGCTATTGCTCCAATCACCAAAAAAATTATCAAAGATGTAATGTCCATTCATTCCTCCTGTTTTAATGTTTAAAAATATATTCGCCAAATTAAAAATGTAAGGTAACTCTAGATATCATTGTTGTCCGGTAGATTCTCCGTTGAGAGAATCCAGCGCATGGCCTTTTCATAGTCAGTGAAGGCATTTACCAAAAAACCCCTGTTGTGCGAACATGTCTCAAAAAAACTGGCTTTGTCAAAGCTGATCCCCGGGAGGACAAGAAGAGCAACTTTTCTGCGGAAGGTGTCGCCATATTGGAAAAGCTCTGCCGCAAGTTGATACACATCAGTTATGGACAACTTGCTTCCTGAGTCACGGAAATCGACGAGCAGATCGTAGTCAGCCGGGGGAGGCTCGGCCATTGCTATATTTATGAGGAGTTGTCTGCTTGTAGTGATATTGATGATCCCATCAGTGGTTACCTCGATAAAATCTTTTGCAGTGATGATTTTGATTTTTGTCGCCATGGGATATCTCCTTAAACTAATTGCTTGTTGCTACTTGCTGACCTTCACGCCTGTTATAGAATAGACCTCTACCGGTTGTTCTTTTCCCTTCACTTTGATGGGATCAAGCTTCTTGCCCAGGAATTTTTTAGAAGTCATTTTTGATACAATAGCTTTTGAAGCAAGTATTGCTCCCGATTCAGCACGTGAGCACAGACGTGCAGCCAGGTTCACCGCATCGCCGATACAGGTGTTGTCCATCCTGTCACTCGATCCCATGCGTCCCTGAATAACATTGCCGAGATTGAGCCCAATACCTACATTCATGTGCTGCATCCCAGTCTCGCCTTTGCTTATATTCAAACTTTCGATTTGCTTGATAATCTCGATGGAGCATGCAATGGCATTGTCGGCCTTTTCATCGCCGCTGAATACGGCCATTACCTCATCACCCACGTACTTGTCGATATCTCCATTATGTTTTTTAATTATATTCGCCTGTAAATTGAGGTATTCATTGAGTATTGTTACCACATCTTCAGGCTCCATTTTTTCTGACATGGCGGTAAATCCCCGTATGTCGGAGAAGAGGAATGCAAGGTTTTGTCTTATGCCGCCAACAACAATTTCTCCCAGAGATGTTTGTTCATGAATCATAGAAACAGTTCTTTCAGAAACAAATTTCTGCATCTGAAGTTTTTCCCGGAGGTGAATTATCATATTGTTGAATTCATGGCTTAAATTTCCCAGTTCGTCATGTCTTCTGATATCCATTCTAATTTCCAGGTCGCCTTCTCTTACCCTGACCATCCCCTCAAAAAGATTCATAATCGGCTGGACCATGCCTTTCGCAACGACCACTGTGATGCCGATCCCCATTATAAGCAGTCCGCAGCTGAACAAAAATATTATTCTCCTGGATTTTTGTACAGGTTCAAGTATTGATGCCTCGCTGAACAACAGCTCTACTATGCCCACCTTTGTACTAAAAAAATTCAGAGGAAGCCTGTATTGGAAACTGCTTACGTGTTTATTGTCTTTATCCAGATAATTCTTCTTTGTTTTCTGAAAATTTTCTATGTCTTTTATTTCATCGAATAAAGCAGCCGGTATTTTTTTCCCTCTTTTACTGCCATCTATATTTGCCGCGTAACAACCTTTTTTCCCAACGAGCATGCCCGTCAAATCATACACGGCGATACTTTGGAGACCGTTGATTTTGCTTTTTTCAAGACCATTCACAATATCCTGCAAAATAAGCGAGCGCATCGTGGGCCTTGTTTCAGCGGTCAATATGGATTCGGTTGCGGATATGTTTCCCGCTATTGCCTTGCAGAGTGTATCGTTCGCTGATACAAGGGCTCGGGATGACATCACGGTAAAGAGTGAAATAAACATGATGACCATGAGCAGCAGAATCATCGAAATTACAAGAGCCCATTTAAATCGTATTCCGCCCCTTCGGAGCAGGTAATTTAACCGTTTGTTCCTGTCAATAAAAGTGTAACTGAATGACATAACCGTTGTTGTGAATTTAGTAAAAAAATTATTCTTTTTTTTTGTTGTGCTTTTCTTTAACCGTCTAATCCAGTCAATAAAAGTGTAACTGAATGACATCACAGCTTTTATGAAATTGGTTAATAAATTATTCAATTTTTCCATTATGTTTTCCTTCCCCCGGGTAGTAATGTAAACAAGAGTATTCAGGATGTCGTCTCTGATTGTTATATTGTGACTCACAACACTGTATGCCGTGCCGTGCAAAATAGTAGATAATTAAAGAGAAATCAATGCCCAGGAATGGGAATGAAGGCAGTATTGTTGCTGCCGATTCTGCCCGTGAAACGATTGTAACCGCTCAGAACAAATACGCCTGTTTCAGTAAAAAACCCTATATAAGGGAACATCTATAAACCATGATTAAAAATTATCGCTTCAAGCAGCGATCTGAATCGGTTAAATGATATTGGAGCCATATTAAAATTATAACAGAAATAATCGGGAATGCAAGGTTTTTTTATTATAAGCTTTACTGATACAACCCTATACATGCCACAACCCCGCCGACAGCTTAACCAAAAAATAATTATAATTTTCCGCAGGAAATGGATTGAATTATTCTCCCTGTTATGTAGTAATAATAACAGCACAGCGTACGGTGAATGAAGTTGGATATGACGATGCCAGGGGACAAAAAAATAAAGATACTCATTGTTGAAGATTCCGTCGTGGAGGCGCGTCTTCTGCAGAAAATACTGGCAAATCTGGGCTATTCAGTAGTTGGCATCGCCCGTTCAGGCGAGGAGAGCATCCTGTTGGCCTTTAAGACCAGGCCCGATCTCATACTCATGGATATTCTCCTCGAAGGGGAGCAGAACGGCATTGAGGCTTCCCGCAAGATCAAGAAGAAGCTCGATGTGCCCATCATTTTCACTTCGTCCCTTTCTGACCGCGAAACCCTGGCCCGGCTTGAGATTACCGAATCCTATGGGTATATCCTGAAGCCCTTTGACAAAAAGGACATCTTTGTGGCCATCGAAATCGGGTTTCGCCGACATGAATTTGAGCAGCAGCTGGAAGAGAGCGAGGTTAAGTACAGCAATCTCTTTGAAAGATCCATGGATGCGATTTTCATCAGTGACAGGGATGGAGTCTTCATTGATGTGAACGAAGCCATGCTGAAACTCTTCGGATACGGGCGGGAGGAGATGATAAGCCTGTCCCTGGAAAAACTGGCATCGAACCCAGAAGAGCTGAAGGAATATGACCGGGTCCTCATAATGGACGGCTTCGCCCGGGATTTTGAGATGTGCCTGCGAAAAAAAAATGGCGCGGAAGTCCATACTCTCATATCAGCCAATGTTATCAAGAGCAGAACGGGGAAGATAAAAAATTACCAGGGATTCGTCAGGGATATAACGGCAAAGAAACAGGCGGAACTGGAAATTGAGCTGAGGATCCAGGAACTGGAAATCGCCATGGAGGAAATCGAATTTCTCAACCGCGACCTGCAGCAGAAAATTAATGATCTCAATAAGGCCAACAGGATGATAAGCCTTTCGGAAGAGAAGTATCGGCGCCTCGTGGAAGGATCGACGGATATCATTTTTTCCCTTGATAACGATTGGCGTTTTATCACTGCCAACAAGGCCACGGCGTATCATCTCAATATAAATCCCGAGTCAATAAAAAGTAAATCGCTCCTTGATCTCATCTATGACAGCGATGAAGAAAAGGCGGTCTCGCGGAAAATTATCCAGGAAAAACTGGAAACATTTTCCAGGAGCAAGGAACCGGTCAGCTTTAAGGCTGAATTCAAGTCGCCCCTGATAATTGAGCCCAGGGAGCTGCAGGTAAAGCTGGAGTATCTGAATATTGACGGCGATAATGAAATACTTGGAAAGGCCTTCCGTGTCATGGACGACACCCTTCTCAAGTATTTCATCGCGGAAAAACAGCAGTTTATTATAGACAATTCACTTTCCACGGCTGATGAAATAACGCAGCGGATAACAAGGAACGTGGCAAAATACATTGGTGGCAACGATTTCAATATGCTGAGAATTGCTCTGCGCGAGATAATTATAAACGCCATTGAACACGGGAATCTCAATATTTCCTTTGAGGATAAAACCGCGGCCATAATGGAGGACCGCTATTTCCAGTTTCTTGCCGAACGACGGGAGGACCCCCGGTATAACGGCAAGCGCGTACATATAGAATACAATGTGGAGCCCGGCATGGTTTCCTACCTGGTGAGGGATGAAGGGGAGGGGTTCAATCCGGAGTTTGTACTGTCCAATGACCCGGTGCAGCTGAACCGGGACATGATGGCCCATGGCAGGGGAATCAGACTCACCATGGAATTTTTTGATGCCATAGAATACAATGAAAAAGGAAATGAGGTTGTCCTGAAGAAATATTTCACGGACAATGATGAGAAAATTGTAAATTAGGAAAAGATTACTTGCAAAAATGAGGCTTATGGCAATTTCTGATTTTTATTGTTTGTGCAGTATAGTGTTAGGAGATATATCATGGGCTTGACATACAGGGATTCCGGTGTTGATGTGGAAGGCGGGAACGCCTTCGTAAAAAAAATAGCACCACTGGTTAAAGAGACGTTTTCATCGCGGGTGATCACGGATATCGGGGGATTTGGCGCTCTTTTCAGAGGTTCCTTCCCGGAAATGAAGGACCCGGTCCTGGTGTCGGGAACCGACGGTGTGGGGACGAAACTCCAGATTGCCCAGAAAATGAATGTGCATGACACTATCGGCATTGATGCCGTGGCCATGTGCGTCAATGATATCGTAGTTTCCGGTGCCATGCCTCTATTTTTTCTCGATTATATCTCCTGCGGCCGATTGAACGAATCGGTCCTTGTCGATGTGATCAGGGGGATCGCCGAGGGATGCAAACTGGCAGGATGCAGTCTTGTGGGGGGAGAAACGGCGGAGCATCCCAACATTATGAACTCCGACGAATATGACATAGCCGGCTTCGCCGTGGGCGTCGTAGATCGTGAAAAGATCATCAACGGTTCACGGATCAAAGCGGGCGATAAAATTATTGGCCTTCCTTCCTCGGGCATCCATTCCAACGGCTATTCCATGGTGCGCAAACTTTTCCTGGAGATGATGGGATATGACCTTAACACGAAATTTCCTGAACTGTCCGATACCCTGGGCAGGGTACTGCTCAGGCCGACGAAGATATATGTGAAAAGCATACTCAATGCCCTGGGAAAAGGCTGTGACATTAAAGGCCTGGTGCATATCACTGGCGGCGGATTTTATGAAAACATACCGAGAATACTGCCCGAATCAGCGGCCGTATCCATAGAAAAATCGGCTTTTGTCATTCCTGATATTTTCTCCCTGCTTCAGAGGGACGGAAAAGTTGAGGACCGGGAAATGTTTACGACTTTCAATATGGGTATCGGCATGATGGCCTTTGTTCCGCGGGAAGAGGAATCATCTGTTGTGGAAGCGCTGAAAGAATCGGGAGAGGAACCCGTTGTTATAGGAGAAGTGATCCCCTTCGCTAAAGAAAAGGTAATCATCAAATAGCAATGGGCGCAGCGAAGATTACACTCCTGGGAACTAACGGCTGGTATGATACGGACACGGGTAACACCATTTCAATACTGGTTCAGGGTGGCGGAAATACCGTGGTCTTCGATGCGGGAAACGGCATCCACAAGCTGGACCGGCATCTCGATGGCGTAAAAGAGGTTTACTGCTTCCTCAGTCATTTCCATCTCGATCATATTATGGGACTCCACGTTCTGCCGAAATTTTTCAGTCTTGAGCGTTTTACCGTTATTGGCCAGGCCGGTACGCGCGATATCCTGAAATCATTCCAAAGCTCTCCATTCACTGTGCCGCCATCTAAACTTCCTTTTGAATTTTCCATTCTGGAGGCTCCCCGCGAACTCCCAAGGCTTCCTTTTTCCATGGAAACATTGTCCCTGCTTCATTCCGATGCGACAATCGGCGCACGGATTGAAATCTGTGGAAAAATAATAGCCTACTGCCCTGATACGGGTTACTGTGAAAATGCCGTTACCCTGGCGCGTGACGCCGATATGCTCCTGGCGGAATGTGCCTACCCGCCCGGTTTTACCCGCAAGGAATGGCCCCACCTGAATCCCGAAACAGCGGCCCGGATAGCTCTCGAGGCCGGCGCAAAAAAACTTGTGCTGGTCCATTTCGATGCCCACAATTATCGGGACCGGCAAAGCCGCCTTGAGGCCCAGGCTGTAGCGCGGACGATATTTCCCGAAACAGTTGCCGGCATGGATGACATGGAGTTTACGGTTTAAAAAGTCCTGCCCGCCTTCAATCAATCCGCATATTTACTGCTCTGTGATTCATCGGAAAAATAAAATCATACATTCTGATAGAAAGCCCTCTCGTTAAACCACCAGCTTCGTAAAATTAACGGTCTCTTATCAGTAAATTATTGGATGTTTCCACATGACAAGTAAAGGGAACCTGCTTGCCAAAGGAAGGGTACACGCAGTCGTTTCTGGCTGAAGCGGGTATCGGAAAAGAACGAATAAAAATGGTAAATGTATCGGCCGTGGGGCCGGTGTTCAGGCAATCGCCGAACGATATGAAAAGCCGGTATATGCCGGTCTCGATACTGAATTTATCGGTATACTTGAAGAAAGGGCAACCTGGACTGAAAAATGCACTTCATGCGGGAAGTGTGTGCTTCATAATTACGGCGGCATATGCCCGGTGACCAGGTGCGCCAAACACATGCTCAACGGACCATGCAGCGGCTCAAACTTATCGGCGAGCTTGACAGGTTGAAAAACATTAAGGAACCCAAGGATTGGAGTTACAGTCTCCATGGTGGATCGAGAATCATAATCCGCGAAGACCATAGGTTAGAAAAACGCCGGAGTCCGGTCTGAACAATGCGTCATGCATTGATGTTCAGGCCGGTACGCGCGATATCCTGCAAATATTCCAGTGCTCTCCATTCACTGCACCGCTGTTTAAACTTCCTTTTGAATTTTATATTCTGGAAGCTCCCCGCTTTTTCCGGTTTTTTTTGATAGAGTAATTTATAAGGAAAAAAAAATATATACATAATGTATAATATGTGTATAGTTAAAATTTGACCATGATTAAAAGCCATAGTGCTATTTGTCATACGGCAATTAATTTACAATAATTGTCTTAGAGATCATCACTGTGACCACCGGTTGCAGATAATGATAAATGGTTAATACTATGGGGAAAAACCTTGAAGAATTTTTATATCAGCACCTTTTTGAGCGGCGGTTTCTGGGACGCCGGCGTCAGGTACGGAAAACCCAGAAGCTTGGAGCCGGTGGCTATATCAAGAAACCATACACTATTTATAAAATAGGGAGAGCTGTGAAAGATGAATTATTAAGATTAAGGAACCTCTATAAATTTTATTTTAAATGTGGCCTAAAACCTTCTCTGGATGCAGACGGACATTGTCAACATTTTGTATTGACATTGTGAAATGGTGACGATCTTATGCGGTAATGTTTTTGAGGCTCTGACCCCTTAATGAGAGATGTACAATCCTTTCAACACCGGAGAACCAGCTCAATGGATACAGCAATTTTTACTTATGGAACGATCGCCGTAACAGCAATAATTTCTATCATGGCTTTCAGGATTCCGTCAATGGCAGAGGATAATATATTTTCAACTTATTATATATTAGAAAAACACGAGTATTTCAGGATGATAAGCTCGATGTTTCTGCATGCGGACTGGGGTCACCTGCTGCTCAACATGTTCAGCTTCTACTCTTTTAGTCTCAGCATTGAAATGGTGTATGGATTCAAAACAGCGGCGCTCATTTATTTGGTGAGCGGACTTGGCGGAGGATTGCTCTCATTGATACTTAACAGAAAAAATATGCAGTATCGTGCCCTTGGAGCGTCAGGTGCCGTAAGCGGAATCATATTTTCATCAGTATTTCTAATCCCCGGCGGATCAGTGCTTGTTTTTCCACTGCCCATCCCTATTCCATCGTGGGCCTTTGCCATGCTCTTCGTTCTTACGTCAATCTATGGATTGGGAAGAATGTCGGATAATATCGGTCATGATGCTCACCTGGGAGGAGCTCTGACCGGCATACTCCTATGTGTACTGCTCTATCCGGATATTATAAGCAGGCAGTATATTTTATTAGCGGGGATAGTCACACCCACAATTCTCTTTTTTCTGCTTAAAGATAAAATTGAAAAAATCATACGCAGGTAAATAAGGATCTGACATTTTTAAAAGAGAAGGATTTCTGAAATTTTCAAATGATTAAATATATTCTATGGGACAACGATGGTGTTCTGGTCGATACGGAAAAGTATTATTACCGGGCGATACGGGAGGTGATGCGTGATTGTGGTGTCACCATCACCGAAGAGCAATACCGGCAAAACCTGCTCGTCCATTCCCGGGGTCTCTGGCACCTCCTGGAAGACCGGGGCTATTCCGGTGAGGAGATCAGCGGCTTCAGGAAAAGAAGGGACTTCCTGTACCTGAAGTATATCGAGACAGAGGATATCGCCGTGCCAGGGGCTGCCGAGGCGCTGGAGGTATTGCAGGGCCGATACAAAATGTCTATCGTGACCAGTTCCCAGAGAGGTCACTTCGAGGCCATTCATCGTCGTACGGGATTCCTGCGGTATATGGAATTCGCCCTGACCAAGGGTGATTATGCAAAAAGCAAGCCGGACCCGGCGCCGTACCTGACGGCCCTAAGAAAGATGAATGCTCCTGCCAATGAGACGGTTGTGATAGAGGATTCCCTGCGCGGTCTCGAATCGGCCGTGGGTGCCGGTCTGCGGTGCATCGTTATTCCCACGGCCCTTACAGCGACCCAGGACTTTTCACGGGCTACGATGGTCCTGGATTCCGTCAATAAGGTCGGGGAAGCCATTAAAGAAATCCAGGCTGTACTTGAGTCAGGAGGATCTGTCTGATAATGGCGTTCATGAGAAAAACCGTGGTATCGGTTGGCACACTATGAATCGAATTAAGGTCCATAAAACACTGTTCGTTATAGTTGGATTATTGTGCCTTGCCCTGGGACTCATCGGTGTTGTGCTTCCTGTTCTTCCCACCACACCTTTTGTGCTCCTGGCAGCGGCTCTTTTCATCCGGAGCTCCGACAGTCTCCATCGCCGCCTTCTGGCCAGCCCGCTCTTCGGGAAATACATCTCGGACTTCAGTGAAAAAAAAGGAATGACCATGAGGGGGAAGATATACGCCATATCTCTCATGTGGACCATGATAGGTCTTTCTATTGTGTACATTGATTCTTTCCCCTGGCGGGTGCTGCTGGTGCTCCTGGGATGCGTGGGCACGGCTGCCATGGGACTTATAGTGCGTACAGTTTCCCGGGAAGGAGGAGCGACCCGGGATGAAAATAAAGACCCGGAGTGATATTCCCCTTGGGGTCACCTGAATATTTTATTGTAATCAATAATATGCTGGATATATTTGTGGGCAATTATTAAAGAAGAAAATCCCAGTATACAGATGATGTCTACCACCTTCTCCCTGGTCATATCAAAGATGGCGTCTTTTAGCAGGAAAAGGGAAGGCGTGATTGATAACAATGAAAACATCAGTGATTCATAATCGGATCTATCGATTAAAAAGTGGAAGATGTTCACGATAGCCAGGTAATTGAGCAAAAAAATGATAAAGACCCAATATTTCAGCTTCAGTAAGCCGTAGGCGATGAACATTATAATTGTGATATCTATCAGCTTCCAAAATTTAAAATCAGTTATTATATCATTGATATAATAATAAGCAACATATCCGAAAACAATAACCGCAATTAACGATCGTATCGATATAGATGCGTTTTTAAAAACCTTCTTCAATAGTCCTCTTGGAGAATCATTATAATATCCCGCCAGTTTTGTTATGATATATAATTATTATCCTGTTCGTAGCGCATTTATGATCCGGTTTCATAAGCCCGCAATAATGGCATCGGCCACGCGGATCCCGTCCACGGCGGAACTTACAATGCCTCCGGCATAACCAGCTCCCTCTCCTGCCGGGTATAGTCCCTTTACACTCACGGATTGAAAATTATCATCTCTCACAATACGCAGCGGCGACGAGGTGCGCGTTTCGGCACCCATAAGGACCGCCTCTTCACTGATAAATCCCTTCATTTTCCTGTTGAATACGGGAAGGGCCGCACGCAGTTCTTCCATGATCCATTTCGGGAGATAGGATGATATGGAAGAGGCTCTGACCCCGGGTTTGTACGATACTCCGGGAAGCCCCGTGTCGGATCTGTCGGCCAGGAAGGATGTGACGCGCTGGGCCGGCGCTATAAAATTTCCGCCGCCGGAGATATATGCCGCCTTTTCAATCTGTCTCTGAAAATCTATTCCGCTCATGATGTCTTCAGCCAGGTCATGGGGATGCACCGTTACCACCAGTGCCGCGTTGGAAAAGGGCGCGTTACGCCGCGAATTGCTCATGCCGTTTAGGCAGAGCATCTCCTGTTCCGATGACGCATTGACCACCTGTCCGCCGGGGCACATGCAGAAAGAATAGGTCCCCCGGCCGGTCTGTTTATTGTTAAAGGTGAGAAGGTATTCTGCCGCGGGAAGAATGTTTTTGAAGCGGGAATTTCCGTATTGAATATCGTTGATAAGCTGTGCGGGATGTTCTATCCGAACACCAATGGCGAATCCCTTTTTTCCCAGGGTTATATTCTGCTCATGAAGAAGCCCGTACATGTCCCGGGCCGAATGGCCCGTGGCCAGTACCACTGCCGCTCCGGAGAATTCTTTCCCGTTTGATGACCGCACACCTGCAACGGAAGAACGGGAAACCATGAGGTCGGAAACCCGTTCTTTAAAAAGAATATCCGATCCACTTGAAATTATAGTATTCCTGATGTCTTTAATGATGGCACGCAGCCGGTCCGTTCCGATATGGGGCCTGGCCTCATACAGAATGGATTCCGGTGCACCATGGTGGATCATTTGTCGGAAAAACCAGTGCGATTCTGGAAGCCGGGTCCTCGCCGTGAGTTTACCGTCGGAGTAGGTCCCGGCGCCGCCTTCACCAAAGAGTACATTGCTTTCCCCGTTGAGGGCGCCGCTTTTTTCCAGCAGGGAAATATCCTTCATCCGCTCATCAATGGGTTTTCCCCGTTCCAGTATTGTGACTTTTATACCCGCTTCCACGAGACGCAGGGCGCAGAAAAGCCCGGCAGGTCCGGAACCAACGATGATTACGGGGCCTCCCGGTTTGTGTATTGCCGGTACGGATGAGGGATGCTCCTCGTACGGAGTTACCTCTTTATATTGTAAAAGGGTCAGAGCCTGGTTATCGCTGATATCTACAACGATACGGTAGCGGTAATGGATATTGCCCTTGTCGCGGGCATCGAGGGATTTCTTGATAATACGAAATTCCTGCAGGTCCGTGATATGATACCGCTCGGAGAGAATGCGGTGTATTTCATCTTCTTTCCAGTCCGGGGAGAGGGTTATATTGTCGATTTGAATTTTCATATAAAAATGGTTATGTCAAACAGGATATGGCTGTGCATGCTTCACTGTCGGGCCTGCTTGTGAAAACATCAATGAAAAATTTTGGAAATTTACATTATTATTTTTAATAAACGCGCAGCATCATCGTATTTATATATGAGATCTGTTTTACATCAGCCATAATGTTACAGCTCCTCCTGTCAATTGCCCTCTCACTTGTCGCGGGATAAGTGAGAGGGCTATACTTTTTCCTTGACTGGGAAATCCTCCATGAGGATAGATTCTTTTATTGCGTGAAAGGGCGCTATCCTCCAATATTGCAGACGTGTAAAAATATACGGTTGCTCCTCATATCGTGCTTGCATTTATGGTAAAAACATTGACAAAATACGGGCAGGAAAAGCAATTTTATCCTTAATCTTAAAAATGACAGGAGTATGGCATGAGCGATGTAGGTATCATTCTGGGAAGCGATTCCGACCTTCCTAAAGTCAGGGAATGCTTCGACATACTGGATGAATTCGGCATACCCTTTGAAATACTTGTTTCTTCGGCACACAGAACACCGGAAAAGACCCGCCAGTGGGTCAGTACTGCCCGGGACCGGGGTTTAAAGGTGATCATCGCCGTGGCAGGCGGGGCCGCCCACCTTCCCGGGGTCGTGGCGAGCCATACGACGCTGCCCGTCATCGGAGTTCCCATCGAGACAAATATTGCCGGGGGGCTCGATTCCATTCTCTCCATTCTCCAGATGCCCGGGGGAATCCCCGTGGCAACCATGCCTGCCGGTAAAGCGGGAGGAATCAATGCAGCACTCTTTGCCGTGAATATACTGTCACTCCTGGATAAAAAATATGCCGCTAAACTTGACGAATACCGGAAGAATGTGGCGGAAAAAATAAACGCGCGCAATGAGAAGCTGAATACGATGGGTTATAAAGAATATATATCTTCGCTTGAGGCAAAAAAATGATCGAACACGCCATAAATTTACCCCTGGAAAGGATTATCATCCTTGATTTCGGATCACAATATACGCAGCTCATAGCCCGCCGCATCCGGGAGATGAACGTCTATGCTGAGATCGTTCCTTTTTATCACGCCTTTGAAGACATCAAAAAGGAAAAACCGGCGGGAATAATCCTTTCGGGAGGGCCTTCTTCAATATATGCCAAGGGCGCTCCCCGGATCAGCGGCGATATCTTCAATCTGGGTGTCCCTGTCCTGGGCATCTGCTATGGCCTGAACGTTGTTGTTGATGCATTCAACGGGAAAATCGAGGGGGCCCATTCACGGGAATACGGTCCTGCCACGATTGTCATGTCGGAAAAGTCTCCCTTTTTTAAGGGACTGAAAAAGAAGGAGAAGGTGTGGATGAGCCATGGCGACAAGGTTACTGCACCGCCGAAAGGGTTTAAAGTTCTGGCCTCGTCGGAGAATGCCGAGATTGCAGCCATCGCAAATGAGGATAGAAGGATCTACGGTGTCCAGTTTCATCCCGAGGTTCATCATACGGAAAACGGCAATAAAGTTCTGCATAACTTTATTTTCGCTGTTTGCAAGGTGAAACCGACCTGGACCATGGACAATTTCATTGAGTCGTCGGTAGAAGCCATCCGGAAGGAAGTGGGGGACGGCACGGTCCTCCTGGGCCTCTCGGGAGGAGTGGATTCCTCCGTGACAGCCGTTTTGCTCCAGAAGGCTATCGGCGATCGTTTGTATTGCGTTTTCGTGGACAACGGTGTTTTGCGTAAAAACGAGGCGAAACAGGTCGTAGACCGCTTTAAAAAACACATGAAGCTGAACCTTATTCATGTCGACGCATCAAAGCGCTTTATTGATAAACTGAAAAAGGTGGAAGATCCTGAGAAAAAGCGGCGTATCATCGGAAGAGAATTCATAAAGGTCTTTATGGAAGAGGCGAAAAAAATAGGCCGATTCGATTTCCTGGCCCAGGGGACCCTCTATCCCGATGTCATAGAATCGGTTTCCACCAAGGGGCCGTCGGATACCATCAAGAGTCATCATAACCGGGTGCCCGAGGTTCTCAAACTCATTAAATCGGGAAAAGTTATTGAGCCGCTGAAAGAGCTCTTCAAGGACGAGGTGCGTGAACTGGGCATACATCTGGGAATGCAGGAGGAGCTCATCCACCGCCACCCCTTCCCCGGACCGGGCCTGGCCATTCGCATTATCGGTGAGGTGACGCCGGAGCGGATCAGGATTCTCCAGGAGGCCGATGATATCGTTATAGCCGAGGTTAAAAACGCCGGGATTTACCGGGAACTGTGGCAGATATTCGCTGTGTTCCTTCCCGTTCGTTCCGTGGGGGTAATGGGAGACCAGCGCACCTATGAGAATGTCATAGCCATAAGGGGAGTTACCTCCGTGGATGCCATGACCGCTGACTGGGCTTATCTGCCCGAAGACATGCTGAGAAAAATATCCAACCGCATTATAAACGAGGTGAAGGGGATAAATCGTGTTGTTTTCGATATTTCATCGAAACCGCCCTCAACGATCGAATGGGAATAGCCTTCAGTCCTTTTTCTCGCGCACGATATCAACAACCTTCCGCACATCCTGGGCCGCATCCTTGTTCATGACAAGGATGTCGCTGCCCGACTGAACAACCACAATGTTCGAAAGCCCCACAATGGCCACACGGCTTTCATCGGTGAAAACGGAACAGTCCTGTGAGTCGACGAAGATGGCGTTTTCAGCAACGGGAGTGCGGTTGCCCCTGGCGTCGCCGTCAAGGATGTCATCAATGGCTTTCCAGCTTCCCAGGTCGGCCCAGCCGAAATCGCCGGGAATGACCACACGGTTTTTCGCCCGCTCCATGATTCCCTTGTCGACCGAAACGGATTGGACGGCATCAAAAACCTTTTTTTTGTGCTCCCAGATCTCCGCCGATGAGGATTTGATTTTATCTGCCGAGAGGCTGTGTAAAGGTTCAAAGGCCTGCATGATATCGGGGAGGAAGTCCCGGAAGGCTTGGATGATCGCCGATGTTTTCCAGGCGAAAATGCCACTATTCCAGTAGTAGTGGCCCGATTCAACATATTTCTTTGCCGTTTTAAAGTCGGGTTTTTCCACGAAACGGTCAACGTCCATGATCTCGCCCGATGCGTCTTTCACAGCCTTGATGTAGCCGTAACCCGTTTCAGGGTACGTGGGCTTGATGCCGATGGTAACCATCTTTCCCTTCGAAGCCTCGGTCACGGCCATGGAAAGGATCTCGCCGAAACGGACCCGGTTTTTTATATAATGATCAGCGGGGAGAACGATCATTATGGAGTCATCGGGATAAAGCCTGTCAAGATAAATGGCGGCATAGAGAACGGCCGCTGCCGTATTGCGGGGCCGCGGTTCGGCCAGGATGGTCCCCGGAAGTCCGGCCTTGTGTATTTCCTCCAGGGATATATCCTCGTATTTTTTTGCCGTTACAACAACACACTGTTCAGGCGAGAGGGGTTTCAGCCGTTTGACCGTTTCTTCGAGAAGGGAGCCCTTGCCGGAAAGATTGTGGTACTGCTTCGGTTTTTCTTCATTGCTGAGGGGCCAGAGCCTGGTTCCGGCGCCGCCGGCCATGATAACGGGTATTACTTTCATCAGAGGTTGAACCTGCCTGTTTCATCAAATTTAAGTTTCAGGGGAGTTTTTTTTACCGACGGCGGAAGCTCCATCTGGGCTTCTCCCTGGAGCCCGTAATCGCCGTTTTTATTCTGGAATGCCTTTAGTATGGACTTGCTCATGGTCTTGGTGCTGAATTCGGTGATAATTTTCAATATGGATTTGTTGCCATCATTTTTAATATCCGTTGTACTTCCGTCAACAAGTTTGCTGCCGTTGACCAAAAAGTTATAATCGAGCCGCTTGAAATTAAGCTTTGCCCTTGTCTCGTTTTTCATTTCAATATCGAAGCTGACTTTCAGCTTCAGGTCCAGCGACGCCGGGTCAATGACCTGCTGCGGTTTTTTTCCTGAAAGAATATCCTCAAACATGCCGTATATTTTGTCGCTGTTCGCCAGGCTCTTGCCACTTTTTTTCAGCGCATCGGCGATGTCCTTTTCTGTGGGCATCTGCACATGAAAATTGGCGATTTTTATCGATGGTTTGATGGCGGGAATCTGTTTTTTCAGTTTATAGGTGAGGGTGATATTTTTCTCCAGGCCCGGGATGTCGGGCAGGGGAATGCTTATCACCGTGTCCACAACGCAATCGAGATAATCCTTGTTAGTGTAATCCTGCACGATTTTTATGATATCGGTATATTTCAAATTCACGGTGAAGCTCGAAATTTTTTTATCCATAGCCGCGATTTTCAGTCCCTTTGCCGTACTGGTTTTCAGGAACTGTTTGTTTTCAATGTAAAAGGTAAAACCGATATCATCGAGTTTCAAACCTACGGGATAGGGGTTGCCGATCTCGATATCGAAGATAAGGGTGATATCGTGGAGCGAGATCGATTCGATGTCAAAATTGGCGATTGTTGCCGTGGGTTTTTTCTTTATCTGGATTCCCTGGCAGGTTGATAATAAAAGTGCCAGCAGCAGTATGGGTAGTAATTTTTTCATATTTGTCTCCCCCGAGCCATGACCGGTGCGGTTCATGTGATGCATATTTTATTAATAAATGGTATAGTAAATATTGTATTGTATAATGGGCAGGTGTCAATTCTATTAAATTTAAAAAAGCATTGCATGCCCAACAAATTCTGTCAAAAGTAATCATTTGGGTTGCCTAAAACAGGTTCGGACAAAATTCATTCACTTTTATAGACCGGTTTCTGACGGCGGAAATATCAGGATATCGAAACCCTATTCCGGGTACGGTAGGTAATAATGGCACGAATAATGAAATTCTTTTCCCGCAGGAAGTTCTCAGAATACCGCTCCGTTTTTGAGATGGAATTTGACAGGGAGATCATGCGGAGCGAACGGAAACGGGCCTTTCTCGTTGCCGTGCTTTCTCTTTTTCTGATCGGGTGGTTCTTCGCTGTACAAATCTTCTTCGGGGGTTATTTCTTCCTGTTTCTGATTGTCTCGAGCAATGAATGGACCCGCGACCGGTTTTTCTCGGATCCAATGTAGTCCCTGAAGAGCAAATCGTGGGTTTTCATCGACCCGTCGAGACTGTTGTGCAGAACGTCAATGCTCATTCTTTTAGTATCGACCAGCGTCGAGCGGTCATAGGCTGCCATTCTAAGGGCGATTTCCGTCACTTCCTTTACTACTGTTCCCTCGGGAAAAATCCGGGTCACGAATCCAGTGCGATATGCCTCCTGCACGTCGATGTCCCTGCCTGAAAGGGCCCACTCCAGCGCCGGGCCGAAACCAATGATGCGCCAGAGGGGATCGAGAACCGGAATTATCGAGAGAACTACCTCGCGTTGGCCGAACTTTGCCCGCTCCGAAGCATAACGAATATCACACATCTGTGTGAGGTCGAAGCCGCCGGCCATGGCAGGACCGCCTATCGCCGCTATGACGGGCTGAGCGCAGAACCGGATCGATCGGTATACCCGCCAGAAAAGATCGACAAAAGGCCCATTGTTTTCCATTTTCAGTTCTTTAACGAAATCGAGGTCGAAGCCGGCTGAGAATATTTTTTCACCACCGGTCAGAATGATTACCGTTATATCCTTTCGTGTGCTCAGGTTTGTGAAGAGATCGCCTATCTCCCCGAGCATGTCGGGAGACAGGGAATTGCCCTTTTCAGGTCTGTTCAATATAACTGTCGCAACACCATTTTCTTCCGTAAGCTTTACATATTGCAGATCCATGTTTCCTCCTCCGTGGTATCCCGGTCGTCACCGGTCAGCCGGATAATAAGTGGTTTAAAATAAAAAAAGCCTTGCCTGTCCCGGGCTCCCTGTCAATAGTAAAATATTATGAGAATAAAGGATACCGTATAAAATGCTTCGACAAGCTCATCACAAGTACTTTTTCTGTTAACAATAGTATGCAGCATTCACGGTATAAAATTATCGGCATTGCAGCTATGATGAGTACGGCCTTTCTGTGGAGTATCGCCGGCCTGTTCATCAAAGTCATTGACGGGAATCCCTTTGCCATAGCCGGGGCCCGCAGTTTCATTGCCTCCCTGGTGATCCTTCTGTACCTGAAAAAACCCGACATCCATCTCTCTTTCCCGCAGGTTGCCGCCGCCGTAACCGGTGCATCTATAATAAGTACGCAAAGAAGATCATCGGGGGGATAATGGTAATAGGGCCAGATAGAAGGGGTCTGTTGCATGTACCGTGTTTTGAGTAAGCAAATTACATAATTTTAATAAAATACAAAAGGATAACGAATAATGAACATGAAAAAAGCATGCATTATCGCAGTACTCTGTTTTGTTTCAGCTTGTCTTATAACCGGATGTACAATAGCGCAGTTAGCATTTCCTAAAGGGAGCGATAAAACTGTATTCGATCAGTATGATGTGAAGGGGCGCAGGGCATTTGCAATCTTCTCGGGAAAATATTCCTTTGGTCCGTACACTGTTGACTGGACTCGCGGTGCCGTTCTTTCAAAGCCATCAGGACATAAAACAATGTTTGGTGATGAAAAGTCAACAATCTCAACTGAGACATATACCGTGGCCGTTTCGGAAAACGGCGCCGCTTCATGGAAGGCTGAGTGCAGGTCCGAAGCCGAATTCATAAAAGAGACAAAATCGTCCAGAAAGGTTACAACTACATCAACAGTGATTATCAGTAATACACTCACCTGTACCATGAAGTCCGCGGATAAACAGACCTGTGAATTTAAAATGAAGCAGGATACGGGGAGCATGATGATCAGCGGCAAAAAGACTGCTGCAATTACCTGGAGGAACAGCAGTTTTGAAATACAAGGTTCACGCAGGCTTGAGGGTGCGGCATGGGATGTACAGAACGATGCGGGATATTACATCACAGAAGCGGGAAAACTTGTCGCTGTGGTTGACGTTGTCAATGATGGCAAAGTATATATCGCAAAAGAACTGGGCAGGGAAAAGACCTCGCTGCTTGTTATGATTTCGGCAGCGCTGCTGAGTTATAAGGATATTATGCAATAACCGGTGTATATTTTTTTATTGATAATGACTCATTTCAGTGTATCTGAATAGGGTGATTTTTATGAAAAACCGTCTAAAAAATTAATAATTAATGTATTGACAGAAAACAGGTGATTTGTAGTGCTATTCACTTAGCCCAATCATTGATCCCAATCATTTTTCGGTTATTTAATATTTTGTGTCATTATGTGAGTTGATAATTCGTAAGAGGAGTCTGAACGATGAGTATTCAGAAAACGTATAGTATAAAAGAGTCCCAGGTTGAAAAAAACTGGGTCCTGATTGATGCGGAAGGCAAGATTCTTGGACGGCTTGCTACCAAAGTTGCCGATATTTTAAGAGGAAAAAACAAACCCACCTTTACTTCCCACATGGATATGGGTGATAATGTAATTATTATAAACGCCGAGAAGGTAGTCCTGACCGGTAAAAAATCCGAAGATAAGGATTATTTTACGCATTCCAAGTTCCCGGGAGGGGACAAGTTCATCAATATCAAGAAAATTATGGCTGAACAACCCGAGTATGTCATCATGCACGCCGTAAAAGGCATGCTTCCCAAGAGTAAACTGGGCAAGCAGCAGATCACCAACCTCAGGGTATATGCAGGCCCGGAACATCCTCACGATGCTCAACAGCCTGTCAAGGTCGAGATATAGGATAAAGGAGTAAGATAAATGGCTGACACTAGAGTATACGCAACAGGCAGAAGAAAAACCTCCGTGGCTCGGGTCTGGATAAAACCCGGTTCCGGTAATATTGTGGTTAACAAACAACCGATCAATGAATATTTCAGAAGGATGACCCTGGGACTTGTGGTCCGGCAGCCTCTTGAATATGTTGGTCAGCTGGAAAAATTTGACGTATTCGCCACGGTTCTGGGCGGCGGCTGGTCCGGCCAGGCTGGAGCTATCAAGATGGCCATTGCCCGATGCCTTGTTAAGGTCGATGAGGCCCATAAAAAAACACTTCGCCAGGGTGGATTCCTTACCCGTGATGCACGGGAAGTTGAAAGGAAAAAGCCGGGACAAAAGAAAGCAAGGAAAAGATTCCAGTTTTCGAAACGTTAAATCGATTATTATATATTGCAAAAAAGGATGCCGGCAGGCATCCTTTTTTATTTTATTGTTCAAAAGTTGATCATATTTTTGGTTCCAGTGTCTTTCAGAAGTTAATGTGTGTGGATAAATAATCCACTGCTTGCAATACCTGCAAACGGTTCGATGAAAATGACCTGTATTATCAAAATACATTACAAGAATGACCGCATTAAAGTAGAATTCGATACGGGAGAAGAGATTGTTCTTCCTCCCGAAGCCCTGGGCAAATACGGGCTAGAAACCGGGAAAGAATTCTCCGGTGAGCTCCTGACTGAAATTGTGCTGGAGTCACAGCGTTACCAATGCTGGCAGAAATCCCTTCATTATCTTTCTTTCCGCAATAGATCTACCCGTGAAATGAGACAGTATCTGACAAGGAAGGGTTTTTCCCCGGAAATAATTGACGGTACTGCAAAAAGACTGCTTGAATACAGGTACCTTGATGATCTACATTTTTCCATAAAGTATATTGAAGGCAGGCTTCAGCAGGGGAAAAGGGGCATCAACCTGGTAAAAAGGGAGCTGATAGTAAAAGGGATACCGGGAGAAATAATACAACAGGCAATTGACGAAGCTGAAATAGATACGAATGCGGAAGAACTCTTCCGGCTTGCCGAGAGGAAACTGAAATCACTCCAGGGGAAAACAAATATACAGTATCGTCTTTCGGCATATCTGTACCAGAGGGGATTTACGAGAGAGGATATTCGGGATGTGCTGAAAAAATTGGAAATGGTGAACGATGAGGTTGAGTGATTGTTCGTTTTATTGAGGCACAATTTTCCTTGAAAAAATAATTACCTTTTCCACAATGCCTTTAAAAGAAAGAAATCAGCAATGCCGGTAATACAGGACCCTGTTTTTCTGAGAGGATCTAGTATAGACAATCTATCGGCAGATATTTTTATATTTTCCTAACGAAAGAGGCCTGACATGCAGAAAGTAATGGACTTGAGACATTCATTTATAGAATTTTTCCGGGAAAAAAACCATCGCATCGTGCCTTCAAGTTCCCTGGTGCCGAAGGATGATCCCACGCTGCTCTTTACGACGGCCGGCATGGTCCAGTTCAAACCCATGTTTGCCGGCACCGTTGACCTGGAATATACCAGGGCTGCCTCGGTCCAGAAGTGTTTCCGAACCAGTGACCTGGAAAATGTGGGTAAAACAAAACGGCACCTGACCTTGTTCGAGATGCTGGGGAATTTCTCCTTCGGTGATTATTTCAAAAAGGAGGCCATAGAATTCGCCTGGGAATATTCAACATCAGTGATAGGGTTTTCCCCGGAGAAAATATGGGTCTCCATTTATCAGGATGATGACGAGGCATTTGATATATGGCACCGGCATATCGGTGTGCCGGCTGAAAAAATAGTACGGCTGGGGAAGGAGGACAATTTCTGGGGGCCCGCCGGAGACAGCGGAGCATGTGGTCCCTGCTCAGAACTCTATCTCGACCGCGGAGCGGAATTTGGCTGTGGGGCAAGTGACTGTAAACCGGGATGTGAGTGTGAACGCTTCCTCGAATACTGGAACCTGGTATTCAACCAGTTTAACCAGGACATTAATGGAAAACTCCACCCCCTCCCCCGTACCGGTATTGATACCGGCATGGGCCTGGAACGGCTTGCCACCCTCGTGCAGAATGTCGATTCCATATATGAGACCGATGAATTCAGGGGGCTCATTGAATTTATCACTGAAAAAACCGGTGTTTCTTATACAGGAGAAAATATCGTTCCCATGCGGGTCATGGCTGAACATGCCAGGGCACTGACCTTTGCCATGTCCGACGGCATTTATCCCTCCAATGACGGAAGGGGATATGTTCTTCGTCGTATACTGCGACGGGCCCTCAGGTACAGCAGGCAGATAGGCATTAAAGATCCCTTCATTTACAGCATGGCTGATCCTGTTGTCCGCATAATGGGAGACTTTTATCCGGAAATTAAGGGCTCGGTGAAAAACGTCAAGGCCGTCATCGAATCGGAGGAAAAGCGCTTCCTGGAAACCATTGAAAACGGCATGGACCGACTTGAGGAGATTATAAAATCGGCCAGGAAAAAGGGCGACGCCGTCATTTCCGGCAAGGATGTTTTTGTTCTTTACGACACATTCGGATTTCCACTGGAGATGACCGAGGAGATCGTCCTTGAACAGGGATTAAAAGCGGACAGGGATGGATTTGAACAAGAGATGGAGGCCCAGCGGAAACGCGGCAAGGAAAGCTGGAAGGGAGCCGAAGCGGGCCTGGAAAAACTCTTTGAGGACGGGGCCCGGAAGGCCGGTGATACCGTATTCAGGGGATACGACGAAAATGAAACGGAAAGTGTTATCCAATTACTCTATGACCACAACGAGGAAAAGGAAATTCTGAGTCAGGGGGAGAAGGGGCTTGTCATACTTAAAGAAACGTCCTTTTACGGTGAGTCCGGCGGCCAGGTAGGTGATGTAGGCGAAATAATCACTGATTCCGGTGCTGTTTTCCGGGTAGACGATACGAAAAAATATAATAAGACCATTATTCATGTGGGCGAAATAACACGGGGCGAGCTCAGGAAGGGCGGGGCTGCCATAGCGCGGATAGACACGGTGAACCGGAATCTTATCAGGGCGAACCATACGGCCACGCATCTCCTTCAGGCGGCGCTCCGATTCGTTCTGGGAGAGCACGTCAAGCAGGCCGGCTCCATTGTTGATCCGGAAAGGCTCAGGTTTGATTTTTCCCACTTCAACGCCATGTCCGATGAAGAGATACAGCGGGTGGAATCCTTAGTCAATGAGAAGATATGGGAAAATGTCGAGGTCGCTACGGAAAAAATGAAGCTTGATGACGCGGTAAAAAGCGGGGCCATGGCCGTTTTTGATGAAAAGTATGAGGATGCGGTCCGTGTCATCACCGTCGATAAATTCAGTAAAGAACTCTGCGGCGGCACGCATGTGGACAACACGGGTAAAATCGGCGTTTTCAAGATCGTACGGGAATCTTCACCGGGGGCCGGCGTGCGGAGAGTCGAGGCCACGACGCTGAAGGGAGTCCTTGACCGGTATGCGGTGCAGGAAAAACTGCTTGCCGGTGTCGTGGAAAAACTTAATGTTACGGAAGGAGATGTTCTGAAAAGACTTGAGGATGTAGTGGAAAAGTCCCGGTCTCTTGAAAAGGAACTGGAGAAAATAAAGAAACAGAATCTCAACTCGGGCATCGATGAGATAATGGCTTCAGGATCAGTTGTAAAAGGCGTCAAAATTATTACGCATCACTTTACCGGCGTGGAAACGGCACAGCTCCGGGAACTGTCCGACGCAATCCGGGAGAGGGAGCAGAATGCCCTGGTTTGCCTGGGCTCCGAAGTGGAAGGCAAGGCTGTTCTGCTCTATGCCGCCACGAAGAAGGCCGTGGATGCAGGCATCGACTGCGGGGC
The DNA here is from genome assembly GCA_002839375.1 of Spirochaetae bacterium HGW-Spirochaetae-1. Classification (NCBI taxonomy): domain Bacteria; kingdom Pseudomonadati; phylum Spirochaetota; species Spirochaetae bacterium HGW-Spirochaetae-1. The sequence goes on from PGXY01000001.1 coordinate 27,796, forward strand.
GCTTATAAAGGAAACGGTGAAACTTGTGGGCGGCGGCGGCGGCGGCCGCAAGGACATGGCACAGGCCGGCGGAAAGACGCCTGCGGGACTGAAGAACGCCCTTGATGAGGCCCTGAAGCTGGCGTCATCAATGATTAAATAGGCAGAATTTAATTTACCTGTCGGCGGGGAAGGGCGGTTACATCCGTGCCTTGTCTTCCCGTGATGATGTTGATGCGGCGACCTTGTTGATGTATTCAGAAAAATAGTTGCTTCGAATGATAAGATCGCCGATATCAAAAGCGGTTTTCCTGTGCATAAGCTCCTTCGGACTTACCTTGGCATCGTCGCTTAAATATTCATCGGGATATGTAAGCGCGTAACTATCCCTTGTGGTAATCATGTTTTTTCCCATTATGTGGCCGGCATATTTTCCCGGATCAATACCCATGATGTATGCAATGGCGGGATAGGCATCGACCTGTGCAGTGATCCTTGATATGACGGCAGGTGCAACGCCGGGGATATGCATGATAAAGGGGACTTCCCGTCCCGGCTTCTGTATCCAGGCCAGGGAAGTATCACGCCTGACAATTTCTCCGTATTTCAGGTAGGGTATGTGGTCCCCGTAAAGTATGATGATACTGTCATCATATAATCCACTCTGTTTCAGGTTGGCAATGAATTTTCCCAGCGAAGCATCGAGTTTATGGATTGCCTCAAAATAGCCGTTGATATTAAGGAGATCCGCTCCCAGGTGTGTTTCAATGGTGATGATTATGCTGAAAAAAGGCTTCTCAAGACTCTTCATGATTGATATGCTCTTGTCAAAAACCTTCTCGTCATCATTGATCCATTCTTTTTTACCAAACATTTTTTCCGCATCATAGAACTCATCTATGCCCAGGGACGGATAACTCTCCCCCCTGTTCCAGAAACTTTTCTGGTTGCCGTGAAATGCCGCTGTAGTGTATCCCTCATCTTTCAGCAGACTGGGCAGGGCCGTGTAATAATTACCGGGATATCGGAAAAAAGTGCTGCCCTTCATGAGCGGGAAAATCGATGTTAAAAGAATTAATTCGGCATCGGAGGTTCCGCCATGGAAATTCTGACAATGGTGATGGCTGAAGTACATACTTTCTTTTATTAAGCGGTTAACATTGGGAGTCAGTTCCCGGTTGTTATGTTTTCTGTTGATGACAAAATTACCCAGGGCTTCACACTGGATGACTATGATATTTTTCTTTTTACCGACACCGAAAAGCTCATCACGATATTGAAATGAATTGTATTGTTTATTATCCTCAAGCCAATGCTTGATTTGGTCCTGGTCATGAGTGTTCAGGCTCAGCCTGGTTCTGCTGGTGACGGTGATAAAGAAATCGATGAACTGGTATTCCACAATATTATAATGAATCAGATTTTCCCACTCCCTCCAGGGATAGAGAAGAGGCTTGTTTTGAACGAATTTCATGTGAACCGGCACAATAAGCATTAAAATCATGCCGATTGAGAAGGCCATGGAAGACAGAGCTTTTTTCCTTTCTATGATCTGCTTTTTTATCCCGGGCAGTAAAAACAGCAGAATGAAGGGCACATCAAACAGCATTACCAGGTCCGAAAAGGACATAAGCGACCAGATGGAATTGCCCAGGCCCTGCAGGTTCGCAAGCTGGAGCAGGGCATACAGGCTCACGGGACGGGTAAAATACCGGATGTACACGATCTGTGTCACGATGAGCAGGGACGACAGCGCATATACGGTAAAGGCATAGATGAACCGGTTGCGGTTCTGTCTGAAGAGGAACCAGACTGAATAAAGAACAAGGATAGTGCCGATGATGTTCAGACCGTAGGCAGCTGAGGGTCTGTACTGAATTTCCATGAAAGAGGGGCTGATAATGAGTTTTATCGACAAAAGAAGTCCCAGCACGGGCATGTAATAGTTCTGTCGTATGTTCTGGATTGATTGTCTGATCATAATGATACCGTTGATATGCGGAATGAATTAATAGGTGATACCGTCATAAATTGGGCGGTTTTTCTGTCAATACTTCTTATAAAAAATATATAAATATTAGCCTTTTTTTTCAGCCTTTTCCATCTCTTTTTGCAGCTTTTTATCACTGGTACTGAGCATGATAGTGTTGGAACGCCAGTTTGAATAGTTTTTAAAGTACTCCGTGGACATGCCGATGGCTTCATAATAGGGAATGAAGATAACGGTCCCATCTTTGCGGGTGATCGGTTTATCCCCGCGGGGAATGCAGTAAAAAATTGCGTTATTCATAAGACGGGTGAAAAGATCCTGGGTAAAGATACGTTCTGACAGGGTCAGCGTTTTAAAGGCTACGGTGCTTGGCTTATTATACATCTCGAGATTGGTTTGTGCATCGGGAAAAGAAAATTGCAATCGAAGTTTGTTCCCCGTGATATTGGATTGCGGTATAAGCAGACGATATTTGCCGGCTCGGGGAATGGACAGTTTTTGAATTTGTGCATCATTTGTTGAAACGGTAATACGTCTGAAAGGATATGTTTCCTTGCCATAGTAGGGGTTCAGGGTCATGTCCAGGAGCAGATCACTGTCTGCCTGGGGCAATGATACTTCGATGGAAGCTTCACCGCCGTTATTCCATTGCTGTTCTTTTTCTTTGATGCCAAGGCCCGATATGGTATATTGGCCGGCATTTCCCGCTGTCCCGAAAGAAATTTTTGTAAGTACATGATGCAAGGGTGTGCTGCCGTCATAAATGCGGAATAATTTTTTGGAATAAAATTTGACCATGTATTTCTCATTTTTTGTGAAAAACACCTGTCTGTTCCCGTAATCAATGGTATGCCGGTCAAAATCATTCAGAATGATAAGTGTGCCGTTTTTTATATAGGAGCCGGCTATAAACATGATAATCGAGAGTTCGATGCGGTTCATGTGATATTTTTCAAGAAAGGCCAGTTCTTTAACTGCGGCATCTTTCTGCTTCAGGTCGGAGATTACGGGCATATTTCTGTTTTTCGAACGCAAAATGGCGTTTAAGTTCTCTCCTTTCAGGGGACCTATTTTCCTGTAACCCCATTCCGGAACGGTCATAATCGGTGGCGTGTTCCCTTTTACCATCTGTATTCTGTACCAGTATTTAATTCCGGGTTCGGCTGTTTTATCAATATATGAATTGCTAGTGCTTTCACCTATAAAATCCCATGGTCCGCGGGTAAGGGTTGAGCGGAAAATTCGGGATCTTGTACCGGAATTGATATTCTCCCAGTTGAGTTTGACAGCCTGATTTGTATCGCCCCTGGAAATTTTGATTTCATTCTTGCCGGGACTTTTCCCTGTTTGAGTCACTACCGGAGTGTCATCGGCCGAAAGGGGAATTATGAGGGCGATTATGGAAAAAAAGGATATTATGAATATATTGCTGCTCGTTTTCATAGGTACAATATAGTTAAAAAAGATTTTCCGGCAAGCACTTTTATATTACCTGTTTTCTTGAATCATGCTTCTGTTATAAGGGAACCTCTATAAATTAGATTTTGGAAGTTCCCTTGTGGGCACAAGCATAGGAAAAATCAGGTTTTTTCATTTTTTGGTTAATGAAAAACCTGATTTTTAGAGGTGCCCATAAATAATTTTATATTCATGAGGGAGTGATGTGCTGGATAATATATATTGTCTTACAGTACTTGCGGGTTCAATTTATATTTATCGTGAAACATGCCAGTCAAAGACTTTCTCGGTCCTGTTTTTCCCTTTTTTCCTGGCGTTAAAGAGGAGAGAATCTGCTTTTTTTATAAGCTCATTGGCGGTCTCCCCCTCGAATTGTACGGCGCCTGCGCTGAGGGTAATGGTGTTGTCTTTAATTTTGATTCTGTTTGCTGCTTTGCGGATACTCTCGGCAATACTAAAAGCATTATCAAAAGAAACATCGGGGAGAATAACAAGGAAAGAGGCGCCGCTGTAACGTCCCAGTATAGCATTTTTACTGATTCCGCTTCTAATTATATCGGCGATGGTAATGATAACCTTATCGCCGGTCTGATGACCGAATGCATCGTTGATGAACATGAAATGATCTATCCCGAAGAGAAGAAGCGAAAGGCTGCCTTTTACGGACTTTGTTTTTCTTATCTCTTCCTCGAGTTGCTCGAACAGGTACTGATGATTATAGACGCCCGTGAGTTGATCCGTGCTGACTACGGTCTCAAGCCTGGAGTTCTTTCTTTCAATTTCCTGCAGGAGCACATATGTCCTGGCATTGGCTATTAAACGGGCCATGAATATGCTCTGGTTGAAGGGCTTCAGCATGTAATCATCGGCACCGGATAGAAGGATGCTGGATATGACCTTGTAGTTATCAATTCCCGAGATGGCAATGATGACTGAATCGGGGAATCTCTTCCGGATTTCAATGATGACCTGCTCCCCTGAAATTCCCGGCAGAATGAGGTCGATAAAATAGATGTGATACTGCTTTTCGCTATCCAGCAGTTTTTCCGCCTTTGAAAAAAAATCAACCTTTGTAATGCCATTGAGCCGCAACAGGTTTTCAACGATGCTCAGTTCCATCCTGCTGTCATCGAGGACGGCCACTTCCATATTTTTAAGCTGTTCCCGGATCCCGCTCTTTTCTGTCAATGTGTCCACGAATGAAAGCAATTGGTCTCTGAATGTAGGGTCCTTGGGGATGTAATCAATAACGCCAAGAGAAAACATTTTTTTCCGTACTTCCATGGAATCATTGCCGGTGATCATGACAATGGGGATGTTTTTATAGGGACTATTGTTAATGTCGCGTATCAGCTTTTCACCACCGCCTCCCCTGATTTCAAGAGCCGTGATTATAAGATCGATCTTTCTGTCCCGGATAATTTCCATGGCCGTGGAAACATCGTCGGCGGAATAACAGGTGAACCCGTTTCTGGAAAAAATATCCTTCACTATATGCTTGAAAAACGAGCTGTTGTCGACATGAAGTATGGCGAACATATTGATACCCTGTTTGTCATGAATTAACCTTTATATCTCATCGCGGGAGATGAGATATGGCGATCAGGAATGCCTGTCTGCAATGAGACAGGACAGAGACGGTCTTGTAAAGGACTTTTATTATATGCATGAGATATGGTGTGGGAATATTACGAATGTGACATAAAAATGTTGTTGCATTTTTTAAAACCCGTGTTTATACCTGTTGTAAATATTCTTATGGGCAGCTCTAAAAATAAGGTATTTAATTATTTAAACCTTGAAAAAACTTGATTTTTCCAATGTTCGTGTCTACAAGGGAACATTCATAATAAGAAACAGATTAATATTTTCCGGAGTTTCATATGAGCAGCAGTGACAGATATTCAAAATTAATTGTCCGGTCCGTAAATCATATTTTCAAAAAGTTTCTGGGCGATCAGAATATCTCCGAGGTATACGAGATGCAGTCCGACGGGAATGATCACCAGGTAGCCGTGGAGATAAACGGCACTCTGAAGGGTGAAATAATAATCAACCTTCCCGAAACCACGCTTAACCTTCTGACAAAGAAATTTGTCGGTTCAGGCAACTCACGATCCATCAAAAAGCATTATGGTGATGTGGCCGGTGAAATCGCCAATCTGATCACCGGGACTTTCGCAAATCAGATGCAATTCGACAATCATGATATCATTCTTTCTCCGCCGGAATTCAATGATGACCCCATCTCCATGAAGGCTCTCTACGATAATATCAACATCTCTTTTACGTCTAGTTATGGCGGATTTGATGTGGATCTTTATTACAAGGAAGACCTGTAAGACGCTTCCCGCGTGAGAATCCGATGCAGCTGATCGATATCCTCATAATATCCGCATATTTTGCCGTGAGTATCGGCATTGCTTTTTTATTTTCACGGCGTGCCGGCCAAAGCAGGGAAGAGTACTTCCTGTCGGGCCGGAAACTTCCCTGGTGGATTGCCGGGACCGCCATGGTGGCCACGACTTTTGCCGCTGATACGCCTTTGGCCGTAACCGAACTGGTGGCCACTAAGGGAATCGCCGGCAACTGGCTCTGGTGGAACATGGTGGCGGGCAATGTCCTGACGGTTTTTTTCTTCGCAAAATTATGGAGGCGTGCAGGTATACTGACCGATGTGGAATTCATCGAGCTCAGGTACAGCGGTAAACCTGCCGCTTTTCTTCGCGGCTTCAGGGCATTGTACCTGGGGATTTTCATGAATATCATCATCATGGGATGGGTAAACGTGGCCCTGGCGGAAATACTGAAAAACATCTTCGGTATTTCCCGCGAGGAGGTTTATATCTGGATATTCGCTGCCATGATTTTTGTGGGCATCTATTCGGCCGTGTCAGGACTCTGGGGTATTGCTTTCACAGACATTTTTCAATTTATACTGGCCATGGCGGGATGCATCATACTCGCCGTTGTCATACTTAACCTGCCCCAGATTGGCGGGATTGATGGATTGAAAAAGTCCCTGCCCGGCGAAGTCTTTTCTTTTTTCCCAAAGGTCCAGTGGAATGCGGGCACCGTTGCGACGGGAGTGCTCAGCCTCTCATTTTCTGCATTTATGGCACACATAGCAATCCAATGGTGGTCTTCATGGTATCCTGGTGCAGAACCGGGCGGCGGGGGATATGTTGCCCAGCGGATGATGTCGGCCCGTGATGAGCGCCATTCACAACTTGCAACACTCTGGTTTACCATCGCCCATTACGCGATACGGCCATGGCCTTGGATTATTGTCGCCCTGGCATCAATGGTGCTCTATCCCGATCTTGCAGCCGATGAAAAAAAAGCGGGTTACATTATGGCAATGAGGGACCACCTTCCTCCGGGATTACTGGGGCTTCTCGTGGCGGCCTTTCTTGCCGCCTATATGTCAACCATAGCAACTCACCTGAACTGGGGGAGTTCCTATATTATGAATGATTTTTACCGACGCTTTGTGAAGAAGGAAGCGTCTGAAAAGCACTATGTACTGGTATCGAGAATCGTTACCATGATCCTCGTTGTTTTATCAACTATCATGGTTTTGTTTATAAATTCAATCTCCGGGGCCTGGGCCTTTATTATCGAATGCGGAGCCGGGCTCGGCCTGGTCCTTATCCTGCGGTGGTTCTGGTGGAGGATAAATGCCTGGTCGGAAATTGCGGCTATGATTGTTCCTTTTATCGGATTTTCATTGAGCAAATGGGTGTTACTGATAGAGTTTCCTGAAAGCATGTTTTTTATTGTAGGAATAACAACTGTTGTATGGCTTATCGTTACATGGTTTACCAGGCCGGAAGATCACGAAACGTTGATTCGGTTTTATCGGCGTGTACGGCCGGGAGGGCCCGGGTGGAAAAAAATCAGAGCCGAATTGCCTGACGTGGCCCACGGGGAACCGCTTACCGGGCTTTTTGTTAACTGGATACTGGGAGTAGCCCTGGTTTATTTATCTTTATTTTCTATCGGCTACCTGGTGATGAAAGAATATGTGAAAGGTGGTGTTTTGCTCACCCTGGCGGTTATAGTTTTCCTGGTCATGAGCCGCTTTCTCGGAAAAGAAAATCCCGCCGAATTGCAATAGATCGTCCTGTCATTGATTCCTGGGAAAAAGTGCCGCAGTGATATGCCCGGTGAATGTTTATCACCGCTCTTCCGCATTGGGTAAACCAGGTTTTTTTCAATTTGCGGCAAACCTTGTCGGGCAACAGGCTGAAATTAATTACTTGTATTAAATGATAAAAAGGTATATTGTACTTAATTAGATATACCATATTCATGAATTTTACCGATGTCGGAAAGGACTGGAAATGTCACCCCGTGAGGATCTGAAAAAAATTTACACGGCTGCCATAGATGCCGTCAATCCTGAGAACGCCGTAAGGGCAAACCTGAAACGGAAAAAAGACAGTATATTTGTTCGCGATCAGGCGGGAAAAATTGAGGAGTATGATCTAACAAGATATAAAAACATTTATGTTGTCGGTGCAGGTAAAGCAACCTCTCTCATGACAAAAGCCGTAGAGGAAATCCTGGGTGACAGAATAACCGCGGGTATCATCTGCGTAAAATATGGATATACGACGGAATTAACAAAAATAAGGATGATCGAAGGCGCACACCCCGTGCCTGACGAGATGGGCGCACAGGGCGCAAAAGAAATTCACGATCTTCTAAGCAAGGCCGGAGAGGACGACCTGGTAATTTCTCTCATCTCGGGAGGTGGATCATCATTGCTCCCTCTGCCGCCGGAATCGATAACTCTTGGTGAAAAAAAAACAGTTACGGATCTACTCTTGAAGAGCGGTGCTGCAATACATGAAGTCAATGCGATCCGCAAGCATATCTCGCGGACCAAGGGAGGAAACCTGGCCAGGGCTGCCTGGCCTGCCACGGTTGTAAATATGATGATATCGGACGTGGTAGGTGACAATATGGATGTAATAGCCTCAGGTCCCTTTGTGCCTGACAGTTCCACCTTTCATGAAGCACGGGAAATACTGGAAAAATATCATCTGATCGGGAAGGTTCCGGCCTCCATATCGGGATATATAGCCAAAGGGGAGGCCGGGGAAATACCTGAAAATCCCGGTATTGAAAGTAAAATTTTCAGAAATACAAAGAATAGCATCATTGCATCGAATATTACTGCGCTAAAAGCGGCCATGGAACGGGCCCGTAAACTGGGGTACAATGCCTGTATTCTTTCCTCGCTCATTGAGGGGGATACGGGGGATGCGGCACTATGGCATGCCAGGATAGCACGCGAAATAGTGGCTACATCAAATCCCCTGCCTGCTCCGGCCTGTATTTTGAGTGGAGGAGAAACAACGGTTGTAGTCAGCGGTCAGGGGAAGGGAGGGAGAAACATGGAATTTGCATTGCAGGCAGCCCCCCATATTCACGGCTTAAATACGGTCATCATGGCCAGTATAGGTACTGACGGAACCGATGGTCCTACTGATGCAGCAGGGGCTCTTGCCGATGGGACAACCGTTGAACGTGCAGTACGGAAAAATTTGAATATAGATAATTTTATCGGGAATAATGATTCCTATTCATTTTTCAGCAATCTCGGGGATCTTATTATTACCGGACCGACAAACACAAATGTTATGGATGTGAGAATCATTCTCGTTTCTTGATGAGGGGAAATGTCTTTCATTCTCAACTTATATGTTCAATTTGTTTATATGAAATAAATCATAAATTAATTTTATTAAATTAAAAAAATAAGTTGCTTATATGTAAGAAGTTATTTATAATAACCTATATAATATATTTTTATGGGCATGGAAGCCTTAATGTGCAAGAATCAATAATACTTGATTACTATGAGGAGTTGAATTATGAAGATGAGGAAAATGTTAAAAGTGTTTTCTCTTATTCTGATCACCGTGTTTGCCGTATCAACGCTGGTATCAGGCCAGGAAGAGAAAAAAGAAGATGTATCTATGAATGCAGACGGGACTTACAGCAGCACAAAATATAATGAGGCTGAAAGACCGGAAGACTCATATCTTGCCAAATTTCATGCACAGGATGTGGTAGCTAAACTGATGAAGAAAAATCTGGATCAGATTTATCTTCTGAAGGTGATTGTATCGAATTTTAAGGACAAAGGCTGGGAAGAGGAATATAAGAAATGTTATGCCGGATATAAAAAGGCCATGGACCTTTATTATAAACGGAATATTATTTATTCCAGAGTAGAGTTCGAAAATAATAAGAAAGATATTTCCGATCTGTTGAAAAAAATCACCGATGAATATAAGAAAGATACGCAGACCATGTTGAATGACTGTGCCGATAAAATACTCCTTCTTCATCTGGATGAAAAAACAAGATCTGATCCAAATAAAAATAGAGAGCTCCATCTCAACCAGATGAGGCTAAGAATATCCTACGGTCAGTTCGATGATGCACTTTCTTCAAGCATTGACAAGAACTACGAAACGGCAGTTTATCATTACCGCGTTTCCAAAACGTATGCCATAAAAATTATTGAAGAACTGGCAACTCCCAACGAAACCCAGGGTGTTAAGGATAAATACAAGATTCATAAGGCTGATAATCTGAACAGAATTTTTGAAACATCGTCTTCGGCCGGTGGAACGAAAACACCACAGTAAATATATTCTTATCGCGATAGAATAATTAAAAAAAGGGGAAAGATTATTCCCCTTTTTTAATTAATTGCCGGTATTTTATCATTATGCTAAAAAACATCCTGGAATATCTACTCAGATTTTTTTTCAGATCAATACAGCCCGCATTAATATTTTTTATCCTTTTTCATCCAACACACCTGGCGGAATATGAATTCCCCACTTTCAGGCTTGTTCTTGACCCCGGACATGGGGGAGTCTGCATGTTTCCCCGATCCGTGCATGGAGACAGATATGATCCCATATCAAAAACATATCTTGATGAATTCCGTGACGGGGCCAGCAGAAGGAATATTTACGAACATGAAATTGTCTACAGTATTGCCCGGAAAGTTCAAAAGCTGCTGGGATACTGCGCTCCGGGAGGTGATTTTGAATCCTTTAAACAGATATTGGAGAAATATACTGATGGGGATGTAAAACAGATAAATATTATAGTGAAAATGAGCAGGGAAAAATCCATGTCCGAAGAAAAAGCTGAAAAAATGGAGGATCCAAATGCAGGATACCGGCTCTTTGATTTCCCCGATGAAAATGATAATAAACAATACGGCCGAATTTCAAAAATAAACAGTTTCAGACCTCATCTTGTTGTTTCTCTTCATCTGGCAGGGGCTGCACCGGATGAATACAAGGGAATGAATCCAGTACTGGCGGCACCTTACAGGTTGCTGGAGAATGGGTTAAAATATCTGAGACATGAAATCACCGATCAGGAATATTTTCATGAGGACCCCCTGAGCGACTGGTTCTGTGAATCGAACAGGCGAACACCATTTCAGTGGCACCTCTCGGACGTTTCACAGTATTTTACGGGCTTCCCCCTGGACCGGCATCTAAATATTGAAAAGAAGGAATTCAAGGGATATCGGCAGAACATGGTGACCTGGAGGTATAATGATTCTCCCGGATGGGAACAGATCGCAATTTATCACTTCCCTTATTCGCGGTATTCCATGGATTATAATGATGTGGTCCCGGAAGGTAGATTCTGGGAACGGGAACAATCCGTTTATGAAAGCTATCGCCGTGACGGCGGTTATGAGGGGTTTGGAGGAGATAATTCATTTGCTTCATATGAGTTGATACGGTATATACTTTACTCGCTGAATATCAGCGGAAACAGTCATCCCAAGCAGGTACCCGGTAAATCCTATGTTTCAATATGGATTTTACCCATGCATATTAATGCCATAAATGCCTTTATTGAACTGGGCTACCTGAACCGGCAAAGGGACCGGTATATCCTGCTTAACAAACAGGAAGAGATAGCTGAAGGGATAGCTGTGGGTATTTATTCCCTGTTCGCAGGTCTTACTCCGCGGGAGAAATCCGTTAAAAATTCTCCTCTGGGAAAAAAGATTGACCTCGATAAATACAAAATAAGTAATGATACAAGCTATTTTGACCTGGTATGGGATGAATGATGTTGCAAAAAATAAAAACAGTACTAATCATTATACCGTTTATCATTTTGAATTCAGCGCACCTGTATTCTTCACCCGATGAATTTAATCGTTTTTTTATTGAAGCAGCAGGGAAGGCCAAACCCTCCGTAGTTAATATTATCATCTATAAGAAAAGCGGCAGGGGAGGGTCCTATAATCTTAAAAAGGTGGCTGATGGCACAGGGACAATCATTACCCAGGACGGCATGGTAGTAACCAATTATCATGTTGTGTCCCGGGGCGATCTGTACCAATTTATCACCAGCAATGGCTCACGCCATGATGCAGTCGCCTTTAAAGACGGTTCTTACTATATTGCCGATATAAAAACAGATATCGCTATATTGAGGATGGAAAACCGTCATGGACAGACCTTTGTACCCATAACCATCGCTTCATCGAATGATCTGAGCGAGGGGGAATGGGTTCTTGCCATCGGAAATCCCTATGGCCTTAAACAATCTATCACTAGCGGTATAGTCTCTTCAAAAGGGCGGAACAACATTGGATTTGCCGATATAGAAGATTTTATCCAGTCCGATGTCTCGATCAACCCGGGTAATTCCGGGGGACCCCTGGTCAATCTTCACGGAGAAATGGTTGGGCTGAATACGGCCATCAGGACCGTTTCAGGCGGTTCCCAGGGTATTAGTTTTGCCATTCCTTCCCAGATAGTCAAGCATGTCTGCTATGAATTGAACAGGCATGGCAGAGTAAGAAGGGGATGGCTGGGATTCCTTGCAAGGGAAAAGAGACTCAATAAAACTGGAAACAACAGTTATGTTGAGATATTTTCTATAATAAGGAACTCTCCGGCTGAACACTCGGGACTCCGTGAAGGGGACCTTGTCAGGAAAATGGATGGCAAGGCAATCACCTCTCTTGGCATGGTCATTGCCCTGATAGGCAAAAAACCTGTGGGAGAAACGATATCCATTACTGTTTCCCGTGACGGGAAGCTGTATGATTTTTCCATGCCTCTCAGGGAAAAGAACGAATATCAAAAAATAAGGAAGGTTCTTCAATCACTGTTTATCCGGTATGGCATTGAGATTGATGAGAATGTAAATTCCGGGAATGTCGTTATATCCTCCATCTCTCCAAGAAGTGCCGGCAGTGATATTGCCGCCGGGGATATAATCCTTGCACTTAACGGTATAAGAATCAGCAATGTGGATGATTTTATACGTGTTTTTTCTAAAAATGCCTTGAGCATATCAAGGATGGAAATATATCGTGAAAATATGCTTCATGAAGTATTTTTCCCGGATGATAATTCACGATAGAATTTTAAACACATGAAAAGATTGTTATACATCATCTTCCTTATGCTCATATCCTGGGATTTCAGTTCCAGTGCTGCGCCACGTGATGAAAGGGGAGAAGCGATACTCATACTGGATAAGGCCTTTTATTACGAGCTCTATGCAACACCCCTGGTTCACCGGGAGCAATACCTGGAAAAAAAAATAAACATGATAGTTCAGGGACATGCCGTTGTTACTGTTATTGACCGTCTCAGCAGATACAGAAAACAATATCGGGTGCAGCTCGAAGATAATGCGGCACAGCGATATAAGCTGACAATCATATATAATATTTTTTTTGACAATGAGGACTCATTGAAGATGTTGAACCAGAATGAAATATTTGAATTCAAGGGACAGTTCATGTCCTGCACATCGCTCAATACAAATCAGAATGCCTTTATTATTGACATCGTTCTTGAGGAAGGAGCGATTCTGATTGAATGATATATATTATTGATAATGATTAAAGCTGTGAAACCGGGTACAAATCGATACTGGTGTTTATAATGAATGAATATTCCATCAAAGAGGTAAAATATGAAAGATTTAAAAAATGCCTATAAGACAGTCATGGACGACCATTTCCCCGATGATATGACGATAACTTTCGGCGATCAGAAACTTGTATATAAGAAGCGCGCATGGAAAATCGATGAGGACGGAACCCTCATAGAGAAGGGACTGAGGTATGGCGAGAATCCCGGTCAGGAGTCGGCCATGTATGAACTGGTGAACGGAAATCTTGTTCTTGGCAAGTGTCATTTTATACAACCGGGCAATTCTCTGGTAAGTGGCATTTCGGAAGAAATGATGATACAGTCGGGAAAACATCCCGGGAAAATAAACCTGACCGACATTGATAATTCCCTGAATGTGATGAAGTATCTAATGGCGAAGCCGGCCGCAGTCATTGTGAAGCATAATAATCCCTGTGGTGTTGCCTATGGATCGACTATAGCTGAGGCATTCAACCGGTCCTTCCGTGCCGACAGGATTGCGGCCTTTGGCGGTTGTGTTGCCCTCAACAAAACAGTCGACAAGGAAACGGCCCAACTCATAGCAGACCAGTACCTGGAGGTCGTGGTGGCGCCCGATTATTCCGGCGAGGCGGTGGACATCCTGAAGACCAGGAAAAACCTGAGGATAATAAAAATTGGACGGATAGATGAGCTGGAAAAATACAGTAACTTTCAGTTTGTAGATATCAAATCCATGGTGGATGGAGGAATTATTGTTCAGCAGTCACCGCTCAATATTGTAAAGACAAGGGATGATCTGAAACCAGCCGAATCGGAATACAAGGGACAGATATATAAAATTGACCGTCTGCCATCGGACAGGGAATATGATGACCTCCTCTTCGGCTGGTTCGTGGAACAGGGCGTTACATCCAACTCCGTTATCTATGTGAAAGACGGTGTCACCGTTGGTATAGGAACAGGTGAGCAGGACCGTGTTGGTGTGGCTGAAATCGCCGTTTACAAGGCATACACAAAATATGCAGACCTTATGTGTTTCGATAAACACGGGATTTCGCTGAAGGAACTGGAGCTCGCAGTAGATAAGGGAGAACGGAAACAAGCTGAACTGGCTGATATTAATGAGGCCACCACGGAAGCCAAAGGCGGGCTCATCGGCTCAGCTGCTGTTTCTGACGCATTCTTCCCCTTCCGTGACGGCGTTGATGTATGCATTAAAGAAGGAATTACCTCCATTGTGCAACCGGGTGGATCAATGAGGGATTTTGAAACTATCATGGCGTGTAATGAAGCAAATCCCCGTGTTGCCATGGTATTTACGGGACAGAGGGCCTTCAAGCACTGATCCTCAGTTTGATGGAACGGTAAGCGTTATGGCGACATACACCGATTATATATCAGTCTCCTCCAGAGGTAATCGTGATGTAATCGATCTCACGCCGTTTATAGCGGACATCATTGAAAAGAATCAAATTACCGATGGAATTGTCGCCGTCTTTTGCCCAGGTTCAACGGCGGCTATCACCACAATAGAATATGAACCTGGCCTCAGGAAAGACATTGATGTTTTTCTTGAGCGCCTTTTCCCCTATGGGGAACACTATCATCATCATGAAACATGGAATGATGATAATGGTTCCTCGCATATCCAGGCTGCCATACTGGGCCCCGGGATAACGGTTCCCCTGGTGAACGGGAAGCTGACTCTGGGCACCTGGCAGCAAATAGTACTCGTGGATTGCGACACCCGACCCAGAAAGCGGAAAGTTGTCATTCAGATTGTGTATTGATAGCATGGTCTTTCCCGTAAAAACAGGGATGACATGAAAGCAATTGTTCCGGCTACTTCTGTTTTCGCTGCTCGTATTCCTTGATGTATTCATCAATCAGGCTTCTTTTCTGCGGCTCTGCCGGATGTTCTTGTTCCCGGACCGGTTTCACACGGTCTGCAAAGAAATTAACCAGGGCTTTGGCAGGTTTGAGGAAAAAGTTTTTAAGGGAATAGAAGAAATCAGAAAAGAAATTCACCAGGATTTTGAGAATTGACCGCTTTCCACCTGCTCCGGAGAGCGGTTTCCGGGGAGGACTGACGAAGCTCTTGACGGTTTCAGTAGTTGCTTTAGCCGCTGAGCTAATGGCAGCCGATGGAGACGATTCGGCAACACGGCCATACATGGCCGGTATTGGATTCGGAACATTGGGTATGTGAACTCTTGGTACTGAGGAGGACCGGGTAGGTATCTTTCGGAATAGGCGTGTTGACTGGGTCTCTTCCGCGCCGCGGTCTATGACAAAAAGCAAAAGATAATATACATACATAAACATATTATAGAATATCAGGAAAAAGGCCTGCCATATCTCGAAAAAGGACCAGAATGCCTCGAGTAGTACTTTACCGAAATCAACCCATTTAAAAACAAAATTATATATATTATCCAGCGCTCCGTTGGAAAATTGTTTGACCATGCTGTATCTCATGCAAAACCTCCCGGGATTTAAACGACTATATTCTCTGACCATTCCTGTATCAATTAATGGAAAGAGTCAATTAAAATCTGAAATGAAACTATGGCCTCAATCGGGAATATCTTCCAGTTCATGCATTTCATCAAGGATGGACATGGATTCCCCGTTTTGTGATGAGGATTTAGTATCTTCTGTGAATATTTTCGGTTTTGCCCGTGTATTACTTTCATTTTTTTGTGCCGATGATATGTCTTCTTCCGTAGAAATATGGTCGCGGGAGCGATAGTACTGAGTTTTTGCCGAGAGTGTTTTTATCCCTGCAATGGTTATTTTACCGAAATTGAAATGAAGATTGGAATCATTCATCAAAACTTCCATGGAGCTTTTATTTTTTTCCGATGATAGTTCCACCATCTTCAAAAGTTCATCAATACCGAAATTGAGGGTATAGGCCATTTCTGTCTTGAGTGAAATATTTTCTTCCAAAAGTTTGTTCTCAAGAAAAACGTAAATTCGTGTCAGCGGCTGTTTATATGTTTTAGCGTCAAGGCGGATATGGGTGAACCATGCTCTCTGGCTGATAGATGAAAATATCCTTTTAAGAATTTGCGGGGATCGCTTGATAAGCTTTGTCAGGGAATCGCGATTTATGGGGAGCAGTATGATATTACCGTAAGCCACTGCCGTGGCATTTCGCGGTTTGTCAGAAACGAGGGCCATTTCACCGAAAATATCACCCTCTTTCAATACTGAAAGCAATATCTCTGTGCCATGATTGTATTTGACAATTTTTACCTTGCCCTCTTTTATAACAAAAAGTTCATCACCGGGTTCGTCTTCACAGAAGATGACCTGCCGGTCTGAATATTTGTTGTAAATACCTTCCCTGAGCGGTTCGGTTATCGATCTGAATCCCGAGCTTTCAATATTTGAAATACAGGTACGCGTCTCTTCCGCCCTGCTGTTTTGGGGATAGAGCTGCATCAATTTTACAAGAATGTAGTAGGCCATCTCATAAGAATCGGCTTCGTAGTAATAATGACCCATATTGAATAATCGCGTTTCAACAGGGAGAGAATCTTCTTTATAATCGCCGGGGAATATCATGTCGTCATAGGACCTCAGATACTCGGAGAAATAGTTTATCACTTTGAATGCCAGGGCTGAATTATCCTGCAATTGATTCAGGAACTGGTCCCGACCCATCATTAGTATGCTTGTATCCCGGAGCGTGACAGCGCTTTCAGTGCGGGGATGGTTGCTCAGAGCGGAAATGAAGCCGAAAATATCGCCTTCACTGAGGATATTTTTATAGTTAGGAATGTTTTGGTTGATCTGTGTAAGCTGGATTTCGCCTTTTTCCAGGATAAATACGCTCTCTACATCTTCATCGCCTTCAACATAAATGTATGATCCCTTTTTAAAGGTGTATTTTTTGTCCTTCATGAATCACATCCAGTATACCTGCATCCCTTCTTTCAGATCATCCGATGTTTTTTTATCTTTGATTAGTTCAACAAGTTTTAATGCAAAGGGAAGGGCGCAGCCGGCTCCCCTCCCGGTTACAATATTGCCATCCGCCACGACGGGTTCATTCCTGCATTGCGCGCCCTTCATTGTTGCTTCAAATCCGGGGTAGCAGGTAGCGTTTTTATTTTGCAGCAGTCCCGCATGCCCCAGTACCAGGGGCGCAGCACATATGGCTGCTACAATTCCTCCCGATGCGTTGATTTTCTGAATGAGCGATATAATCTCGGTATTATTTTTAAGATTTTCACTGCCGGGCATTCCACCGGGAAGGACTATGCATTGGAAATCAGCGGCACTAACGGTTTTTATATCAATGTCGGCACTAATGGTTATGTTATGCGATCCAGTTACGGGACTGCCCGAAAGGTGTGCCGTGGTTACGGTGATGGATGCCCGGCGCAGTACATCAATAATGGTAACGGCCTCTATTTCTTCAAACCCGGGTGCCAGGGGTACCAGTACTTTCATGGGTAGATCTCCTTATAATGTTGATGATGAGCTTGCCTTTACCGCCGAGAGCTTTGCCTTCAGATCATCTTCGAGTCGTATTAGTTCCACTTCTGCCTCTTTCCTTTTAGTCTTTCCTTCCTCCTGGATCTTGAGTGTTTCCTCGATGGTGGAAATGAGATCTCCATGGACCTTTTTCAGGGTCTCGATTTCAACGATACCCTTCTCCGATTCGCGCGCCGTTTCCAGGGTCCCTTCCTTCAGCATTTCGGCGTTTTTCTTCAGGAGTTCATTGGTGGTCTCGGAAACCTCTTTCTGGAGCTTCAACGCTTTCTGTTGACGGAAGAGACTGATGGCGATGATAATCTGGTTTTTCCACAGTGGAATGGTATTAAGGATTGAACTTTGTATTTTTTCCACCAGCAGCTGGTCATTGTTCTGGATCAGGCGGATCTGGGGAAGCGTCTGGAGGGAAACCATACGGCTCAGTTTCAGGTCATGGAGCTTTTTCTCGAAACGGTTAATCATCTGGACCATGTCCTGCACCTTCTGTGCATCCAGGGCGTCTTTCGATTCTTCAGCCTTTTTACGCACTTCGGGAAGTATTTTTTCATTGATCTCCTGAAGTTTCATTTCACCGGCAAGGATGAAGAGGTCCAGCTGTTTCAGGTAATCATGATTTTTTTCATATAAGTTATCGAGCAGGGTGATATCTTTAAGCAGCTGCATGCGGGCCTTGGTCAGCTCATCGGTGATCCGTTCAATCTCAACGCTGATCTTATTATACTGAGCAACGAATTTTTTAACTTCGTCAATCAGATTGCCAAGGATAGGAACCTTTGAGAGAAAGCTTCCCGAGGGTCCGAGCTTGTCAACTTTGAGCTCCCTGACGGTCACCATAAGGTCCGTGAGAACTTCACCGGCGTGGCCTGCGTCCTTGGCCCGTATCTGCTGCAGTATGGTATCGGCAAAACCGGATATATTGCTCTGGGCTCCTACACCATACTGGATGATTCCCTGTGAATCATTAATGTCAATCTGGTTTGCAATAGATACAACCTGTTTCTGTTCTTCAGGTGTCAGCCGCGATAGGGTCAATTCCTGGGCATTATTTGCTTGTTCAAGTGCCATAGTTGTCTCCTTGCAATACGATAGTATTAATAATTGTGAATGTTTTTCCTGCAGGGCACCTTTCCGGTGCACTACTGTCTGTAGTGTACTATATTATTTTGAAGAAATGCAAGAATTATTTTCACCGTGAACCGGCGAATGGTTCAGCCCATGCTTTGATTGAGAAGAAATTGCTTAAAACGTACGGCCTGTTTAAAATCAGGTTTGAGTGCTATGGCCTTGTCACAATCTTCCAGAGCGGCCTGTATATTCCCCATATCATAGAATGTGAGGGCCCTGCCATAAAATGTATCGGGCCACAGGGGATTAAGATCCAGGGACTTGTTGAAGTCCACCAGCGCTTTTTCATAGTCTTTCAACATCCGATGGGTGAGTCCCCGGTTGGTGTAAATCCGTGTATCGCCCCGTTCGATTTCGATGGCCTTGTTGAAATCATCCAGGGCCATTTCATACTGTGAGAGCGAAAAGTATACCAGTCCCCGGTGATTGAAAAGATAATGGTTCGGCGAAATAAGCAGAAGGTGCGTATATAATTCCAGCGCCTTATCCAGGTTATTGCTGATATGGGCGTTCAGCGCTTCCACAACGAGGTCATTGAGTTCCGTATCAAAATTGATTATGGGAGGAATAATTTCTCCGGCAGAATTTCGGATATCTTTGCCCGGGTTCCTGTACGCATTTCCCATTTTTTCCGGTACCGTTGATACCTTATCGAGCAGGCGGGTATGCCTTTCTTCCAGTTCCAGTATTCGCTTTCGCTGGTAATCGCGTATTTCCTGAAATGTAATATCGGCCAGGGAGAGGGTTGCATTGAGGGCTACGAGCTTGCGTCGGATGGTAGTTTCCACTTTGTCAATATTGGTCTTATAAACCAGTTCATGTTCAACTTCGGCCCAGGCATCCTGCAGGATTGTTCTCAGTTGTATTTCGCAGACCAGGGTTTCTTTCATGCGCATTTTTGAAAGAATTTCTATGGGAAATTCGATAATCAGGTGTGTTGAGTCGTAGCCGAATTCCTTTATGGAAAGCTCCTGATGTTTGTATTTTGTCTCGAGAACTTCGCAGCAGCGCTTCATGATGCCCTCAATTACCTGGATATCCTCCAGGAAAGGAACGATAATGCGGATGCCGATCAGATCGTTTATGGCCTCAAAGGGGTTTTCGATATGCTGTTTCTGACTTTTTACGAGAAGTTTGCGGTAAAATGCTTCAAAATCTTTAACACGGCCTTTTATCATAGCTGTTTTTGAGGATTCCGCTAGCTGGGAATCTATGTGGTCTATAAGGATATCCAGCGCCTTTATCAGCTTGCCATGGCGCCGTCCATATTCCTTTTGCAGGATACTTTTACTGTCTATCCAGTAGTTTACCGATTTCTGATTCATGAGGGGTTCTTTTATGAGGAATCCTCTTTATGTGCTAAATATGCCGGTTAAAAGTATAAAAAGTCAAGATAAAAAGTTTGAACGAATGAAGGAATACTGGTTACACTACAGGACATAATTAAATCATGGAAACAGGTGAATATGATGTGGACACAGGATGCATACATAAAGGCCATGAATTACGCGGCAGAGGCCCATGGCGAACAGAAGGTACAGGGGAAGCCTTACTCGTATTTGTATCATATTTCTCTTGTCAGTATGGAGATCATGGCCTGTCTTCAGCATGAGAAGCATGAAAAAGGGGATTTTATCCTGCAATGCGCCATCCTTCATGATGTTCTTGAGGATACGGAAACGAGTTCAGAGCACCTGCTTTTTTATTTTTCACGGGAAGTTCTTGATGGAGTGCTGGCTCTTACCAAGAATACCTCAATTAAGGCCGATATACGCATGAAGGAGTGTCTGGAAAGGATAAAAATGCAGCCCCGGGAGATATGGATGGTGAAAATGGCCGACAGGATAAGCAATCTCCAGGAACCGCCTGCTCACTGGGACAGGGAAAAAATACATCATTATTTCGGGGAATCACAGGTCATTTATGATGAGCTCCATGAAGCCAGCCCCTATCTTGCCCAAAGACTGGCTAAAAAAATTGAAGCATATCGGAACTATCTTACTTAATAATCACCGTCAATCTGTCGGAATCCCTTGCGGTACTGGCTGGTGAGGTCAACATATATCTTTTTTGCCAGGCCCCATTCCGTCGTATGTCGTTCCAGCACATCCCCTTTTTCCACGGCCGGTGCTCCGGCAAAAACCTTGTAGCCCGGTACTTTCTGGTTTCTTTTGATAAGAGACTGCTCGGCAATAATGGCCCATTCACCGATTTCAGAAAAATCGCTTATCATGCACTGCATGCCGATGACAGCATAGTCGTTGATCGTTGCGTTATGTATCATGGCCATATGTCCAATAGTAACAGCCCTGCCTATTTCAGCTTTCCCCAGGGGGCGGGCATGAATGATGACTCCCTCTTCCACGGCGGATTCATCGCCGATTATAATGGTGCCATAGTCTCCCCGCAGTATAGCCCCGAACCCGATATAACAGTTTTTGCCAATACGGACATCACCGATGATCTCTGCTGTTGGCGCCACCCATGAACCTTCGCCCAGGGTTGGTCTTCGTTCATTTATTTCATAAATAGGCATATTTGACTCCTGAAAATGACGTTAATAATTTTCCCTAATTATGGGCACCTCTAAAATTTAATTTTTAAAGGCTCCCTTATTAAAAATAAAATAATGGTTACGTCAAGTAGATAACAAAAAAGAAAAAATTTTACTCTCCCTATTGACGTTTTTTGAGTATTTTAGTAAATTAAGAATCACTAAAAGAGTTTTGTTTTTACCTCCTATATCCCAAATGATTAAGCTTTATTAGAAGAGAGGAAGGTTATCTCTCCCCAAACACCTTCCTCTTTTCCATTTCTTTTTAAAATCCGATTAAGAATTAGTATTGAATAATCTTGACCTGCATAGCAAGCCCTGCTAAAGAGGAGTATAAATGACTTTAAATGAGGTAACTATCATGGACATGTACCTGCCAACGTTTTATTCTCTGAGCGATTTTTTCAGACGGTTTCTCGGCCTTTTCAGCGGGCCCTTATTTCTTTCAGCTTTCAGGGGAATCGATCCGGTATTCAGGGAAAAACTCCTTTTGACCGTTTCTATGACCAATAATTGTGCCGGTTGAGTATCGGCACATTCTGCCGTGGGCAGAAAAGCGGGCATAACAAAGGATGAATATCTCTCGCTTATAAAACTGGATAAGAAGGATTTTCCCTTCCGGGAATGGGTGGCCCTTGTCTATGCGCGAGAATGGACCTTTGAAAGAGGAAATGATCCCCATGGAGAATACGGTGAGGAATTCGCGAGGCACTTTTCGAAGAAGGAACGGGCACGCATTAAAAAACTGTTACGCATGATGCTCTTTGCCAATTATTGCGGAAACGGATTTTTTAAAGTGCCCTGGAGGGGACAGAACGAACCGCAGGTCTGTGATATATCGCGGGAACAACCGGGAAAGGAAAGTAGTGATGAAGAATGATTTTGATTCTGTAATATCCCGCCGGGGTACCGCTTCAGTCAAATGGGACATGGCTGACAGCATTTACGGTACCGGGGATATCCTCCCTCTCTGGGTTGCCGATATGGATTTTCCCGTTCCCGCAGCGGTGCAGGAAGCGGTGATGAAAAGAGCCGCTCATGGCATATACGGATATTCGGCCGTTATGCCGTCCTGTTATGAGTCGATCATTACATGGTTGCGCGAGCGGCATGACTGGAATGTGGAAAGGGAATGGCTGGTAATCACGCCCGGTGTTGTTCCCGCCATCAATATGATGATACAGGAGTTTTCCCGGCAGGGGGACGGTGTCATCATACAGGAGCCGGTCTATTATCCCTTCCGGAACGCCGTGCTGAACAATAACCGGACCCTGGTGAACAATCCTCTTCGTCTGGATAAAGGAAGATATGTCATGGATCTCCGGGATCTCGAAGAAAAGATAGGCCGGGAAGGGGCGGCCATGATGATACTCTGCAGCCCCCATAACCCCGTGGGTCGTGTATGGACCCGGCAGGAGCTTGATGATCTTTCCGCTCTCTGCAACGCCAATAATATCCTTGTCGTCTCCGATGAGATACATTCCGATCTGGTATTCAGCGGTAAGAAACACTTCCCCTATACCGCCCTGTCCGGTGAAAGCAACATTCGGTCCATTGTCTGCCATGCCCCCAGTAAGACGTTCAATATGCCGGGGCTCCAGGTTTCCTATGCGGTTATTCCCGACAGCGATCTGCGGAAGCAGTTCAGGCGGCGCCTTGCCATGAACGGAATTTTTCTTTCCAATACATTCGGTCCCCTGGCCATGGAAGCGGCCTACCAGTGCGGAATGGAATGGCTTGATGAGGTTATGACTTACATTGAAGAAAATTTTCGTTATCTCAGCCGTTTTATGAAGGAGAAGCTTCCCTCTGTAACTATTATCGAGCCCGATGCCACATACCTGGTCTGGATGGATTTTAGGGCCCTTGGTCTGGATCGTGATTCTTTAAGAATTTTACTAAGGCAGAAGGCAGGCGTAGCTCTTGACGAGGGTGATATTTTTGGCGAAGGTGGAGAGGGCTTTGTGCGTATTAATATTGCCTGTCCACGTTCAATTCTCGCCGAGGCGCTGCAGCGTATCGAATCGGCCCTGAACAGAGAGCAATAATAAAGGTAACATGAGGATGTGTTATGAAAAAATCAGTTTTTGATGAAAGAGCCCTGCAATGGGATACTCCGCAGCGTGTAAAACTGGCGGAAATTGCCGTGACAGCCATGCGTGGGCATGTCAGCTTCAATAAAATGATGACAGTGCTTGATTTTGCCGCGGGAACGGGTCTTATAACCATGGCCCTGCAAAACGATGTTGAGCGTATTGTCTCCCTGGATAGTTCACAGGGGATGCTGGATATACTGAAAAAAAAACTGGACCTGTATAACGCGTTAAATATCGACATCATACATGGTGATGAAGGGGTTCTGGGAAATATACATACGAAATTCGATTGTATTGTCAGTTCCATGGCCCTGCATCACGTAGAGGATTATAAGGCCCTGTTAAAATTATTTCATTCGGTGCTGAAAGATAATGGAACAGTGCTTATAACAGATCTGGCGAAAGAAGATGGGGATTTTCATGCCGATAATACAGGTGTATACCATTTTGGATTTGAAGAACAGGAAATAGTTTCCGGTTTCAAGGCAGCCGGGTTTGGCAGTGTGACATACGATATAATCCATGTTCTCAACAGGGAAGTAAAGGGCGGCATTCACAAGGATTTTCCCATCTTTATAACCGCAGCGAAAAAATAAAAGGGCAGTACGTTTGTGAAATTTCAACAGGCGGCGATATACCATGGGATTTATTGAAGTTCCCGGTTTAACCGGTAAGTTGTATGTTCCCGATGAGGACCAGAAGCCGAAAAGAAAGCATAATTGCCGAGATTGTTTTTACTGCCAGCATTGCAGCGATGACCGGTGCGCCCTGTGTTTGAAACGGTCCGCTATGATTAATAAAAACGTAATTAAAAAGAAAGATACCTCCTCTTCATGATCGCTGCATCGGAAAATCTCTTTACAAATATATAATGACGGGGATAATAACCTCCTGCAGAAATCAACATAGCGGGGGCTCGATGGATCATTTAACTGAAATACGGCCGAAGGATATCAGTGACAATATCTTTAAAATGGTAGGATCGGACTGGATGCTGGTTTCTGCCGGAGACAGAACCGGCTTCAATACCATGACGGCATCGTGGGGCGGCTTTGGAATCCTCTGGCATAAAAACGTATGCTTTATATTTATCAGGCCGCAGAGATATACCTTTGAATTTATCGAAAAGCACGATATTTTTACTCTCTCCTTTTTTAGCGAGGACTACCGCGATGTACTGAAAATCTGCGGCTCCTGTTCCGGGAGAGATGTGGACAAAATAGAAAAAACAGGCATTACACCCGTCTTTACCGACAACGGGGGAATATATTTTTCTGAAGCCCGTACGGTTATGGAATGCCGCAAAATATATTATCAGGACATCAACCCGCAGAATTTCCTCGACGCTCAAATTGAAGAAAACTATCCGGGAAGGGACTATCACCGTATGTATATCGGGGAAATACTATCCTGTCATGTATCACGGTGAAAAGGACAATATCCCCGCCGGCCATGAACACAGATAAACGGCAATTAGATACCATCTTTGATGACGGATCTGAATATAAAAGGGATCTTGGTCTCACCGAGGCTATTTCAATCGTCATCGGCAGGATAATCGGTTCGGGAATATTCAGAACACCGGGACCCATAATGGCCCTGGTGGGTTCCACGGGGCTTTTCGGCCTGGTCTGGGTTATCGGCGGGATAGTAACCATATTCGGCGCCGTGTGCTATGCCGAGCTTGTGTCTATGATGCCCAAGTCCGGCGGTCCTTATGTGTATCTGCGTGCGGCATATAACCCCGTGTGGGCCTTTCTCCGGGGATGGGCCATGTTTTTTGTATCGGAAACCGGATCGATTGTAGCTGTTGCCCTTGTTTTCGCGGAATATTTTAACGCCCTGTGGTCCATTCTATTTGGTGCCCCCTTTTCGCATCTAACGCTCATCATGATTTCTCTTGCCACCATATGGCTTTTAACGGCTGTCAATCTTTTTGGTGTATTCCTGAGCGGCATGGTTCAGAATTTTTTCAGCTCGGTCAAGATACTGGCCCTGGGAGCCATCATCGGCATCGCCTTAACAGGGAAAGGCAGTCTTTCCCATTTTACCTCGCCCCTCTGGCCGGAGACATTTACCTGGGAAACGGTACTTGCCGTGGGAGCCGCGCTCAGACTGAGTTTTTTCGCATTTAGTGGCTGGGAAGGGGCAACCTATATTGCTGAAGAGGTAAAGGAACCACGGAAGAATCTCCCCCTTTCTCTGCTTCTGGGAATTGTGGGGGTCATGTTTCTCTATGCCGGTGCCAATGCGGCCTATCTCTATATTTTACCCGTCGAGGTTATTAAAGACTCTAAATGGATCGCCGCCGATGCCATGAATGTTGTGCTGGGGAGCACGGGCGGTATCCTCATCTCGGCAGCGGTTATGATGAATACCTTCGGTAATGTGAGCACTCAAATATTGTGCAAAGCCAGGTCGTGGCAGGCCATGGCCCGGGACGGACTCTTTTTTAAAAGGCTTGCCGTTATACATCCGAGGTACAAGACACCAAATAACGCACTTATCATGCAGGGACTATGGGCCACGGTTCTTCTTTTTGTGGCGGCAAATGCACAAAGCTCCTACGAGGCTATCATCGATTTTTTTTCTGCAACGGGAACCATATTTAACATCATGACTTTCGCATCGGTCTTTGTTCTCAGGAAAAAATATCCTGATATCGCGAGACCTTATAAGGCCTGGTTTTACCCGTACAGCGTCATTCTTGTCCTGATGATATATGTGGCCTTTCTGATCTTTACCCTGTTAACGGCCTTTATTCCTTCTATGATGGGCCTCCTGTTGACTGCAACGGGACTCATATACTATTACCGGCTGCAAAGACAGGAAAAAAGAGAAAAGGAATAGTAACGATTTATCTGACCTTCTTGCCCGATATGCTTCATATACTTCTCTTTGCGCAGCTGCACCATGCTGCTGTATTAATGTATATTACAGAATGAATGGTATGAGAGCCTTCCGGTTCTGAGGATAGTCGGGAAACTGATCCCTGTACCAGCGATGATTGCTTATGGCTCGCGGCGCCAGGTTGGCAATGGTCCATATGGCAAAAACGGCGCCGGCAAGCGACCAGGTGGCCAGGGCCCATCCGATCCAGGTTAGTATTTCACCGAAATAATTGGGACATGAAATAAATTGATAGAGTCCGCCCCGGGGTATTTTATATCCTGTTTCACCAGGTTTGCGCAGATTCGTTAAAACATGATCAGCATGTTTATTTATTGCATACCCGCAATAAAAAAGCAGGACTCCCATGATGAATCGGATATCGGTAAACCATGCAGTTTGATAGTTTTCCAGGGGTGAGAAATGAAAAAGCCATTGACCCTGAATATAGGTATTGATGATATTAAACATGATGCCGAAAAGTATTATGGAGAAAGGCATGGAAGCGGCCTTTTTCAGGCTGAAGGGATACACGAAAGCCCTGTGCAGGTAATGACTCTGCCAGATTATCAGGAAAATAATCATAATCGGCTCTGTTATTCGGTCTCCGGCTATGAAATAGAAAAAAAACAATAAAGATGCCGGTGCCTCCATGAGTATCCACCCTATCCGTCCCGGGACAAGAGGACCCCAGCCTTTTTTAGCGTGTCTCCCATATGGTGCTGGAATAAAAAACAGTGTAATGAAGACGATTACGGCAACTATGGTTATAATTATTAGAAAGATAGAAAAGTGTTGGGCGGTCATAGCGTATGTACTCCTGATTCTATGCATAAAATGCAAAATGTTTAAGCAGAGTCCTTCATATCAATAATCAGCGGGCATGTCAAGATTATTGTCTGAGGAAACCGGCTGTTTCTATTTTTAATGGCAGTGATCGGACTCTCTTTAAATATACGCTGTTATACGACGGGATGATTTTTTATCATAAAATGAAGTTATTGCAAAATTATTATTGAAAAGAAAGTATTCCATTTTAAAATTGTACTCTCAGTTTTTAGCTAAATTTAAGCAATAGGTTGGACAAGCATATGGAACCGAAAAAAGTATCATTGAAAACACTGGAGCAGGTCCTGGAAGATCTCGGAAATTCTTCAGACGAGGCCATCGGTAATTATTTATACAAGGGTTACAGGATTCAGGTAAGCAGATATAAATCTTCCGGCACCGAGAGATATATGCGTCTTTATAAAAAGAGAAGAGAGCAGGGGTTGTGTGTTAGGTGCGGAGAAAAGGTCACGAAGAAAAATCCAAATACCGGTAAATTCTATCGCCTCTGTGATTTTCATCGTGAGGTTACTGACAGGAAAAAAGACAAATAAAAAATTCCGGTATTTTTACTTAATATTGAAATTATACTGCAAAAATCAGCAGATCGGGGAAGTTGGAATGGAATGGCGGCATGAAAAGGCCGCCATTTTTATTTTTTATCTATTCTTTTAATACTGATAATGGTTATGTGTTCAACGGGAACATTCTGATGAAATCCTACGGTCTGGACCGGTGTCATACGGATGGCGTCTACAACATCCATTCCGCCGATAACTCTGCCGAAAACGCAATAACCGAAATCACGCTTGCCATGATCAAGGAAAGGGTTATCAGCCACATTAATAAAAAATTGGGATGTGGCACTGTTAATCTCATGGGTTCTTGCCATGGCAAGTGTACCTCTTTTATTTGACAGGCCATTGTCTGCTTCATTTTTGATAGGGGCACCTGTTTCCTTTTCCATCATTTCTGAAGTCAACCCTCCGCCCTGGACCATGAAATTTTCAATGACACGGTGAAAAATGGTTCCGTCATAAAACCCCCGGTCTACATAGGAAAGAAAATTTTTCACGGTACCGGGCGCATCGTTTGTAAAAAGCTCTACGGTAATATCACCCATGGAGGTTTCTATGAGGATTCTGGTATTTTCCTTTTTGCACGAAGAAGCTCCGAGGATCAACATCAGGATGATTAAACAATACTTTTTCATGTAATTACCTCGTCTTGAATAGTGGCAATGATATATTCTCTATCGGATAAAACAATAAAAATACTTATACGGTTCTGAATTTCATGGAAAGATCGAAGGCCCTGACGGAATGGGTCAGGGCGCCGCTGGAGATATAGGTTACCTTAAGATCCTTAAGGGAATCTATAGTATCCAGTTCAACGTTTCCCGAAATTTCAATTTCAGCCTTTTCATTGATAAGTTGTATTGCCTGCCCCATTGTTTCTCTGTCCATGTTGTCGAGCATGATGACATCAGCCTTCGATTCCAGGGCTTCCCGTACTTCGCTGAGATTAGCTGCTTCAACTTCTACGCGGTATTGAGAGCCGTGACAGACCCTGATTTTTCTCACTGCAGCGGTTATGCTGCCGGCGGCCTTTATGTGATTGTCCTTGATCATAACCATGTCATAAAGCCCCATGCGATGGTTTTTGCCGCCGCCGGTCATCACTGCGTATTTGTCCAGGGCCCTGAAGCCCGGAAGGGTTTTTCTTGTATCAAGAATTTGTATTGATGTTCCCAGGAGTGCCCGGGCATACCGGTTTGTTTCTGTTGCAATTCCTGAAAGGCGCTGCAGAAAATTAAGCACGATGCGTTCTCCCCTGAGCAGTGAAATGGTCGGTCCTGTAAATTTCAATATTTCCGTACCGGGGGAGACTACAGTTCCGTCGTTGATGAGAATTTCGGTGTTGATACCGGGATCAATTATCTGATAAATGAGACGTGCGATCTCTCCGCCGCAGAAAATTCCGCTGTCCTTTGAAATTATGAGGCACTCTGATTCGTGCCCGGGGTTGAAGATGGCATCGGAGGTTATATCTCCCGGACCAATATCCTCCAGTATTGCCAGCTCTATCAGGTTTATAATCATGCGACGGTGTTTTTCTAAATATTTATCCATTCTTTTTCACCTTCTCAAGCAGGCTGATTTTATTTTCAATATCCTGCATCTGGTCCCGAAGTGCCGCTGCCTTTTCAAACTCTAGATTGTCGGCGGACTGGAGCATATCATCCTTGAGCCTGTCACGAAAAGCCTTCATGTCGGAAAGATTGTTTGACTTGTATTCCGATGAATATTCGGCCACATAGCTGATAAAGCGGTTGTCCTCGATATAATCTCTTTCAATTATATCGACAATGTCTTTCCTGATGCTTTCCGGAGTGATGCCGTGCCTGTTGTTATACTCCTCTTGAATTTTGCGGCGTCGCGTAGTTTCATTGATGGCAGTCTGCATCGAATCGGTAATTTTATCTCCGTACATGATAACCATGCCGTTGATATTTCTGGCCGCCCTTCCCGCAGTCTGTATGAGGGATCGGGCTGATCGGAGAAAGCCTTCCTTGTCAGCGTCCAGGATAGCCACCAGGGACACCTCGGGGATGTCCAGTCCCTCACGGAGAAGATTGATGCCGATAAGACAATCGAATTCGCCTTTCCTCAGGTCGCGGATGATTTCCACTCGTTCGATGGTGTTGATTTCCGAATGAAGGTAGCGGGACCGTATCCCGATTTCAATGAAGTATTCGGACAGATCCTCGGACATTTTTTTCGTGAGGGTGGTGATCAGGACTCTTTCGTTGGCCTCGGCTCGTTTTTTTATTTCACCGATGAGGTCGTCTACCTGGTTTTCCGCAGGACGGACCGATATGGCCGGATCGAGAAGTCCCGTGGGCCTGATAACCTGTTCCACGATGGCCTGGCTTTTATCCAGCTCATATTCGGCAGGTGTGGCCGAAACGTACACAACGTTTTTTATCATGCCGTCAAATTCCTCGAAGAAGAGGGGACGGTTGTCCAGGGCCGACGGGAGCCTGAACCCGTAATTAACCAGGTTTTCCTTGCGGGAGCGGTCTCCGCCGAACATGCCCCTGACCTGGGGGAGTGTGACATGCGATTCATCGATAAACATGAGAAAGTTGCCCTTGAAGTAGTCGAGGAGACATGAGGGACGTTCACCGGGCTTTCGCCGCGCGATTATGCGGGAATAATTTTCAATGCCGCTGCAGTAGCCCATTTCCATGAGCATCTCCATATCATAACGGGTTTTACTTTCCAGGCGCTGTGCCTCGAGGAGCTTCCCATGGCTTCGGAAATACTCCAGGCGTTCATTCAATTCCGCCTCGATGAGTTCAACGGTTTCCTTCATTTCGTCCATGGATGAGACAAAGTGTTTTGCCGGGTAAATAAAGCAGCTTTCGGGGCGGGCGATGATAGTTCCGGAGATGGGATTAACCGAGGAGATGGAATCAACCTCATCGCCGAAAAATTCTATCCGGAAGGCCTCCTGGTGCAGGTAGGCCGGATAAACCTCAACTATGTCGCCTCGTACACGAAAAGTTCCGCGTATGAAGGAGATATCGTTGCGTTCATAATAAATGGATACCAGCTTTTTAAGGAGCTCGTCCCGGTCTAATGGGTCTCCTTTTTTTATGCGGACATGACGGCGCTCGAACTCATCGGG
This sequence comes from Spirochaetae bacterium HGW-Spirochaetae-1, assembly GCA_002839375.1. Taxonomy (NCBI): domain Bacteria; kingdom Pseudomonadati; phylum Spirochaetota; species Spirochaetae bacterium HGW-Spirochaetae-1. The sequence goes on from PGXY01000001.1 coordinate 58,858, forward strand.
AGTACCAAGGCCGTAGATGCATGACACGGATGAAACCACGATAACGTCATTTCGCTCCAGGATGGATGAAGTGGCCTTGAGCCGCAGCCGGTCAATCTCATCATTTATAGATGCATCTTTTTCGATATACAGATCCGATGATACGACGTAGGCCTCGGGCTGATAATAATCGTAGTAGGAAACAAAATATTCTACGGCGTTCTCGGGGAAAAATTCCGAAAACTCCCGATAAAGCTGGGCTGCCAGTGTTTTATTGTGGGTGAGTACCAGCGTCGGTCTCTGGATCTTCTCAATGACTTTTGCCATGGTGAAGGTCTTCCCGGAACCGGTCACGCCGAGTAGAGTCTGATGTTTCATTCCTTCCCCGATTCCCCGGGCAAGCTTAAAAACGGCCTCTTCCTGGTCGCCCGAAGGTTTGAATCGCGAGATAATTTTAAATTGCGGCATGGTATGTTTACCGGTTATGCGATACTGTTTTGTCTATGGCCTGGAACTGACTTTATTTTTGAGATTAGATTCCCTTATCTCAAAAATGATATCGCAGTTGTTTGTATCAGGATTGAAATTCTTTTCAACCACTTCACCATTCCTGATGAATCCGGAAAATGCGGTTTCATCCACTCCCTTCTCTCTGTTTTTGATTTTGATGGATGCCGTATCGGATTCTCCCAGTTCAAGCATGGCTTTTGCCATGGCGCTCAATTTGGCCGCAGTACAGGCCAATTCCTGCCGCTGAACCTGGGGTTTATCAAGGTTTTTTTCCCCGGCAAAACCTGTGGCTGAAATCCTCCATGCATCATTATCAACCCAATAGCCTTCACTCTGAACAGGCTGAAAACCGACGGATACGACAGGATCGGCCTCTTCCTTGGAACAGCCGGAAAAAGCGAGAAACAGGATTACGATCGATGCTGTTACTGGTTTCATAGTGTCAACCTTCCTTATAATTATTTATTCATCGATAAATACCAATTCTATGCAATGACTCCGGGGTTGGAAAGTAAAAATTTTGTAGTAAGCCTGATAATATGTGATTTACGTGAGAAATATCCAAACAAAGGTTTATAAAAAAAGGGCCTTTAAGGCCCTTTCCGTATTCACGAACAGGGATATGTTACGTTTCTATCTATTTTCTTCAACTTTTTTCTTAACCCCTTCCATGTATTCGTTGAGGCTGCTTTTTGACAGCTGTCTTTCAATCCAGGCCGGAACGGGTGCTGAAACCTCCACAATGGGAGCGTAATAGTAGATGGTTTTTGATCCGTCATCATAGGGCTCAATATATTCGAACCCACGGATGTTTTTAAGTGATGAACTTGCTTCCGTAAGGATAATGTTTTGCTGTTTCAGGTTTTTAATTTCATCGGCATTCACGAGCTTCCATTCCTGACTCATGGAAGCCTTGTCAAAAGAGACATGCAGTGTATACAGAATAGAAAGAAAGGCGACTTTCAGTTTTCCTTCAATGTACGATTCTCCCACGGTATTGTCTGATATGGGTTTGATAATATGCCTTGTCTTGTAGTACTCCAGGCTGGGAACATATTTTCCCATGGCATCCCAGTTTTCCAGGACCTTCCAGACTTTTTCCGGTGCTGCGTTGATGAGCATGATGCCTACAACCCGTTTCCCTTCACCGCCCTTTTCCAGGGGGTATGTATAGGTGAAAACCTGCAATTCCCCCGATTCCAGTTTCTTCTTGTCATAGGTTATGTTCAGTTTTTTGGCAGCACGGAGATAGTCCTTCTGCATGTATGATCCAGCAGTAGCAATACATAGTACAACAAAAATTAAAATAATTATACGGTGCGTTTTTAATGTCATTTTTTTTCTCCTTGATGACCCTGATTTTTCCATGGCATACCTCAAATATACAATATAGGCATATAGGGTACATAATATATACTTTGAGTATATATTATGTTTAAAAGAAAACCAAAAATCGTCAAGTTGTTTTCAAAAAATACGGAGGAAGATGTAAAGGCAATAAGGTTCTTGGACAGTTCGGGATGTATGCTTATTTCTCAGCAAGAATGCCATAAAGGTAAATATCGAGCATGTTTTTTATTGCCTGCACGGTATCGATATTTTCTCCAAGAACGGCCCAACGGTAGACTATTTCCTTCACGCTGCCGATGATGCAGATAGATGCTGTCACCGGATCTATGCTTTTAATTATACGCCCATCCTTCTGGGCCTGTAAAATATAGTCGGCTGACATGCCCACAATGCGGTCGTAAAAATCATTTATTTTCAACTGGATAGTGTTGTCGAGACCAATAACATCGCTGAGCATAATTTTCGAGAATTGTCTGAATTCCGGTACCTTGGCCAGAAGGAGAGCAACACTGACGTATATATCCTTAATCTCATCTATGGGTCTGGGTGATGAAATATCAAGAACACTGAAGTAATTATACAGGGTTTCTAGGTTTGAATCAACGATTTTATCGAGGATATCAAGCTTTCCCTCAAAGTGAAGATAGAAGGTGCCTTTTGCTATTCCTGCCGTGCTGATGATCTCATCAACAGACGCGGAATGGTATCCCTTTTCTGCAAATAATTTAAGGGCCAGACTCATTATCTGCGCCTGACGTTTCAGGCCGTCTTTCCGTTTTTGTTTATTTTTTGGTTTTGCCTGGGTGTTCATTTCTGTATCCTGATTGATTGTATTCGTCATATGATAAGGGAACCGTGAAAAATTAAATTTAAAATGTTCCCTTGTGGTCGAAGCCTTTTTGTACATCCTGTGCGGTTTCGAACTTCGTGTTCAGCAGGCACAAACAGCAAAAAAATCAGGTTTTTTAGTTTGTTGATAATGAAAAAACTGATTTTTAGAAGTGCCCGTAATACATATAACAAACGTTTTATATTTGCCGGAAAAACAATAGTTTATCTGCCTGCAGGTAAATTACTGTCTATATAAGCATATTTCATAATAGTGCATATAAGTGCAAGTAAAATATTAAACGGTCTGCAGTCGTGATATTCCCAGATTTATTGTATAAAAAGCAGCCTTTTAATAAAAAAAGGAATAATTCTGTATAGCAGGTTTGCTGTTATAATGGAAAGATAAAAACAACAAACGGGTGTTATCTGTATAATGTCATGCAGGAGTATCTCCGCTATAAAAAGTTATCCTGTTTCTGCCATTTTCCTTTGATTGGTATAATGCCCTGTCGGCCATCGTGATGAACTCCTCGGCGTCACCAGGGTCCAGTTCCGGAATGGAGGAATATCCTGCCGAGACAGTAACATGAAGTGATGTGCCGCTATACTCAATATGCATTAGATCAATCTTTTGCCGGATTCGCTCCATAAAAATTATGGCATCATTTTGTGATGTTTCAGGAAGTATGACGGCAAACTCCTCTCCTCCATAGCGGCAGGGGATGTCCATGGATCTGCAGTTGTCCTCGATAACGGCCGCGACCTCCTTGAGTACACGGTCTCCTGCCTGGTGGCCATAGGTGTCATTGAATACTTTGAAATGGTCAATGTCAAACATTGCCAGGGTGAGTGGATGTTTATATCGTCGTGATCGCTTCAGCTCTTCAACCAGGCGTTCCTTGAAATATTTATGGATAAAGAGCCTGGTCATGCCGTCCTTAATTGCCATGGTGTAGAGATCAGCATTTTTAATGGCAATTGCCGATTGCGTGGAAATATATTGGAGAATTATCAAATCAAAATGAGTAAATTTTCCATTGATTTTATTGATAGCTTCAATAACGCCGATGATTTCACCGTCAACGGTAAGAGGAACGGCGAGAATGGAAGATGTCCGCATATGAGATTTTTTATCTGCTATATTGGAAAATCGGGGATCATTGAGAGGATCATTGATAATCATGGGAGTACCGTTGCTCCAGACTGTTCCGGCAATTCCTTCCCCTTTTTTCAGGCGGGTGTCCTTCAGCATTTCACCCTCGTCATCCTTGCTGAGAATAGCAAATTTTAGCTGATTTACCTCAACATCGACCAAAAGCATGCTGCTTCTCTCGCATTGGAGGAGGTCCTTTATTTGCTGGAGGATCCTTTTGAGGATTTCCTCCTTTTCGAGGGAATTAGTGATGTAGGTGTTTATTTCGATGAGTTGGCGGAATTTTCGGATATGCTCCTTCCTGATCAGCTGATCCTTTTTTAGCCTGTTATAGGTTATTTTTAAGGACTGAAGGCCGGCTTCTTTTTTAGTATGCTTATTGTTACTGCTCATAAATCTTTGATAATTGTATATATTGCCGGTTTTGATGAAATCAAACTTTTTCTGGGACATGGTGTATTTACCTCACGGATTACCGGTCAGGCTCATCGGGCATATAAATCAGTTTAATGTAATAAAATTCAAAAAAAAATCCAGCAAATAAAAATATTTTTTTATTTTTATAATTTTATATTGACAGAAAATAACCACCAGTCTATATGGTTACTTACATTGATGAAAATGATTTTCCTGGTTGTTATAGAGAGAGGGCCACACCTGTTCCCATTCCGAACACAGAAGTTAAGTCTCTCATCGCCGATGGTACTGCACGGGTCACTGTGTGGGAGAGTAGGACGCTGCCGGGATTGGCATCATACATAATTATAAAAAAAGGACATCGAAAGATGTCCTTTTTTATTTTGCAAAATGTATGAATAAAAAAAAAGGCGACTAAAAGTCGCCTTTTCCGGTTTTAAGGGAAATTAAATCAGTTATTCCCAATCAGCAGCAGATACTTTCTTTTTAAGGCCCTTTGCTTTTACTTCATAGATTATTTCACAGTTATCTTCCGCATCATAAGTCACTTTATATACAGACCCACCTTTAATAGTGCCCTGTATTTCCTGAGCAATGGCAATTCCGGTCATTTCGAAATTAGACATACCAGCAGCGCCCTCAATTTTAGATCCTTTGAATTTCTCAAGAACCTGATACTGAGCATTAAGAATAGCAGCGCGTTTGGCAGCTTCTCTTCTCTGAACCTGATTTGTCAGCGTGCGGGTGGGGACACCAGCTGCGGCAATGCGATAGGTATTCTCGTCTATCCAGCCCTCAGTTTTAAAAGTTTCGCCTTTTACGGTTCCACCCATTTTGCTACCGCCGCATGCGGTCAATGAGAAAAGAATGCCAAAAGAAAGTACCATGGCAACTGCAACAAATTTTTTCATCTAAAATTCCTCCTATTTGAAATGATGTAACTTTCATCTATTTGTCTGAACCTTTATTACGAAACAGACAAATTATAAAAGGGGATTGTGATCCCCCTTCTATTTCACATCTATGAATAATCGCAAATCAGTATAATAATAAAATTGAGAAACGTCAACATAAAATTGGTTTTTTTTATTTCAATATGGACATAATGCTACATATGGAAATTAATATTAATATATTCATATTATGCGATATGAGAAACATAAAATGGATTTAGTCTGTGCATATAGAAATTCAGAATCATTTAAATATCAATTATATTTTTTGTTTTATTGTTGAAATATTTTTCAAAGCCGGTAGTTTAATAAAAAAGGAAGAAGGAGAATGTAAATGAAATTTGCACCTATCATTTTAATTTTTGTGTTTTGCATATCATGTGCAACGGACAAGACGACTGTAGTACCTAAACCAGGGCAGCCTGGCCAGACTACCGAGGTCAGTGTTACGACCGGATGGGTCGATGAAGACACCTATACCGTGAGAGTCACGGCGGAAGATGTTGAAAAGGCCAGGGAGATGGCAAGACACCAGATATTGAAGGATATTGTCAACGTGCGAGTGAGAAATGGCAGCAGGTACACGGATATAACAAAAATAAACGGTGAATTTGAGAAGCCATTAAAAGAGGGAAGAATTATAAAACAGGAACAGATCGATGGTGGTGTTGAAGTTTTTTTTCAGATAAACGACAAGGGATTGAAGAAAAAATTTGAGCGGCAATAAAGTTATAAAATAGTTACTTTTCTCCCTTCCACATGTAATTTATCCTGGCAGAAAAGCTTTACTGATTCGGGAAGAATGCGGTGCTCCTCTTTCAGTATTCTTGCTGCAAGAGATGTTATGGTATCTTCGGGCGTAACGGGAATGGCCGATTGCAGTATAATGGGACCTGTATCGGTCCCCTCATCGATGAAATGAGTTGTACACCCCGTTATCTTTACTCCGTAATCGAAGGCCTGCTTCTGGGCATCCACTCCCGGGAAGGCCGGTAGGAGGGCGGGATGAATATTTATTATTTTGTTTTTAAAGGCATGGACGAAGAAAGAGGTAAGGACGCGCATATATCCGGCAGCCACCACCAGATCGGTGTTATATTTATTCAAAAGCCTGATAATTTTTTCTTCATGGTCCTGGCGGGAAATTTGACGGGGATCCACAAAAAAAGCCTCCATGCCGTATTCGCGGGCTTTTTCAAGTGCTTTCGCATCGGCTTTGTTTGAAATAAGGATACCCAATTTTGCCCTGATCTCGCCGGATAATATCTTCTCGGCTACTACGGAGAAATTGGATCCTCTTCCGGAAACTAAAAATGATACAACTTTTTTCTGCATAAACAGCTCCCTTATCATTGCTGAAAATCCTGTTTTTCCGTTAATTGAAAGGTCTGCAGGCATGTCGCAGAGGAATTTTACTTAACACCATACATATCCATGTACTCATCTATACGGCCCTTAATGGCGTCGTCCAAAATGATTTTTCCGTCGATTTGCCGGTTCAGAAGATACGATACGATCTCCCGGATTGTGACAATTGACATTGTTTTGATGCCGAATTCGTCTTCCACCTCTCTGAGAGCGGTCTTATTTCCCTGGCCTCTCTCCATTCTGTCCACGGATATTACCAGACCTGCGATGCTAACCTTTCCCTGAGCCATGAGTATAGGAACGCTTTCCCGGACCGAAGTCCCGGCGGTAATGACGTCCTCGACAATTATAATCCTGTCACCGTCCTGGGGTTTGTAACCGATTAAAGACCCGCCTTCACCATGATCTTTTGCCTCTTTTCTGTTGAAACAGAAGTTCTTATTGATGTTATGATTTGTGTGAAGCGCTATGCTCGTGGTAACACACAGGGGAATTCCCTTGTAGGCAGGACCATAGAGAACGTCAAAATTATCCCCGAGATTGGCCTTGATGCATTCGGCGTAAAAGGAGCCCAGTTTCGTTATCTGCTCACCGGTTTTATAATTACCCGTATTTATAAAAAAGGGTGTTTTCCTGCCGCTTTTTGTTGTGAAATCACCGAAAGTCAACACTTTTGAACGGACCATGAATTCGATAAATTGTTCTTTGTAGTTCATTTGATTACTCTCATCATAATTTTAAAGGCCATGCATGAGGTGGAAGAGACAGTCAGACGCGTCAAATGCGCATCCTGTTCAGGATTTCATCAGAAACCCTTTCTCCGGCAAGTATTTTTTTTAGAAATACTCCTTTTTGATAAATGTTGATTTCCCTTGCATCGTCCCGGGGCTTCCCGTATCGTGCAATTACTGAAGTGATGAAGGGGAACTCTTTTTCATTAGGCAGACCCTTCACAAAGATGTCAGGGCCGCTGAAAAGAGGTTGGAAAAAATAATCGGCCTCGTCCCGGTGTGTCTCCAGAATGACGTTTTCCTTTTCGCTACGGGAAACAAGAATTTTGACCCGTTCATCAATTCGCACATGTCTTCCCACGGTCGTAAGAAATAAATCGAGGGGTGCGTAATCTTCATGGTGCTCCACAAGGTCACGTATCCGCGGAGCCACATTGGGATCGGTGAAGAGGCAGCCGCCTGCCGGTGATTCATATTCGGTAATGCCGAATTGCTCTGCCAGTTCCATCTGTCGTCGGCGTCCCCTGCCACTGATATCGAATAGCCTGTTTCGGTCCACCAGTCCCTGTTCTTCCACCAGTGTTGGTTTCAGTATTTTAGCGGAAAGGGGACGCAGAAGTTTGCCCTGCAATCCCGTTTCCTTTATGATATGGTTGAGCATGTGTTTCTGCTGTGACATGGGGCGCTGCCCAACCACTTCACCCGTGGCAAGAAAAGACGCACCGGTTTCGTGCATGTATTCTGCAGCCTTCCTGAAAAAAAATATATGGCAGTCGATGCAGGGGTTAAAATTTTTTCCGTATCCATGGGCTGGATTTTTTATCATGTCAAGGTATTCCCTTCCGCAGCGGTAGAAGACGAGAGGGAGATCAATCTGGCTTGCCCTTCTGGCTGCCGGGAGATCTTGGGGGTCGCTGTCTGGGGGAACAAAGGGAAGTATGCAATGGAACCCGATGATGTCCAGTCCCTGCTCCATGAGAATCCTGGCGGCCAGGAGGCTGTCCAGGCCACCGGAATAGAGAACAATCCCCCGGGTTTTAGCCATCAGATCTCCTCATGGTTGATGAGTTGAATCAGGACTTTTTCACCTTTGTGAAGCTTTTCAATGGTTTCCGGGAGTATTATCAGGCAGTTTGCCTGACTCATGGAGCGGAGTATGCCCGAGCCCTGGGGGCCTGTTGTTGAGACTCGCAGATCTCCGGTGACGTCGGTATAAAAAAAGGCCCTGATGTAATGGCGCCGGCCTGGTTTTTTGGAAATATCCTCGTCGCAGACGGCATTAATAAGCGGTTTATCCACCTGCCTCATCCCCATCATGCGCAGAATAACGGGCCGCACAAATTCAATGAAGGCGATCATGGTGGAAACGGGATTTCCCGGGAGGCCGAAAAAGAGTGTGTTTCCCAGTGTCCCAAAAACAACGGGTTTCCCCGGTTTCATGGCAATGGTTTCAATTTTTACATCGATCTGCATATCATGCATCACATTCTTCACAAAATCATATTTGCCCATGGAAACGCCGCCCGTGGTGATGATGATATCGTGCTCCAGGGAGTCCTGGAACATTCTTTTTGTTTCCTCGAAGGTGTCCCTGGCGATTCCCCGGTAATGGGGGATGGCACCGTATTTTTTAATTTCCGAATAGAGGGTGTAGGCATTGCTGTTTCTGATCTGTCCTTTCCGTATGGGACTGCCCACATCGACAACTTCATTTCCCGTTGAGATGACCGCCACGGAAGGCCGGCGGTATACGCGAACCTGTTCATAGTTCAGGGAGGCCAACAGCCCAACATGGGCGGATCTGAGTATGTCCCCCTGCTTTAGTACTATTTGTCCACTCTGTATATCCTCACCGGCAAAACGAATGTTTTCGTTTTTTTTCAGGGTCTTGAATAAAAGGACCTGATCTCCCTCTTCAGTTGTATCCTCCACGGGAATGACGGAATCGGCTCCCCGGGGTATGGGAGCGCCAGTCATGATGCGAATGGCATGTCCCCGGGTCAATGCGAGGCTATCGCTGAAATCACCGGCCTTTATCTCATCCATGATGCGTAGTTTAACCGGATTATTTTTCTCCGCTCCCCTGGTGTCTTCAAAGCATACGGCATATCCATCCATGGCTGAATTGTCCAGGGGCGGTACATCTATTTCCGATTTAATATTATCGTAGAGAACTCTTCCTGATGCGTCAAGGAAGGGAATGGTTTCGGAAGGCAGAGGCGTTGCACACTGGAGCATTATATTCAGGGCTTCATCAACAGGAATCATCATCTGCATCCTTTTTTTATTGAAAGATTTAGTGATATGGACCAATTATATCGTATTTCACCGGGAATGGAGTGGTAGTGTCAAGAGATTTTAAATAGCAGGGTGAATCAAATAGCTGTATCTCCTTGTAGGGAAATATATTACATATTCAAATTGCCATAAGAGATTCTCTTACGATAATGTAATTTTTTCTCTTAAAATATTAATTTTTCTTGCAAAAAAAGAGTTTTATTGTAAATTTGTTTATATATATAGCACACTATATTCAGAGTGAAGTTATATATAAATTCTAATCAAACAGGACAAAAGGAATATGAATACAACCATGGGTAACGAGAGCAAATACAGGGAAAGATACAGAGATCATGATGTTCTCTCTCAGGATGTTTTGGACGAGCAGCAGGAAGCTGAATTTTTCAAACATATCCGGGGAAGGATAAAGGAAGTGCGGAAAGAGCTTAAAATGACTCAGAGGGAATTCGGTGAGACATCGGGAATTGATCGTCGCTATGTTGCGAAGGTGGAGTGCGGTTCCCAGAATCCGTCATTTAAATTTCTCAGAAGCATCTCGATTAAACACAAAATTTCACTGGACTGGCTGCTGTATGGCGTGGGACAGCGATTTGTGAATTCAGGCGACAATAATTACGGCGAAGAGCTTTCTATCTTTAAAAAGCTTCTTGATAATGCAACTCAGGAAGATATAGATGTCATCATGAAAATGGTGACAAAAATCCTGTAATTAAACGGTAAGCAGGATTTTCATATCAGAACCTGCTGTTATACTGAATTTATTTCTTTGAGATATATAAAAAGGCGACTGTATGTCGCCTTTTTTATTAATGACAGTGTGATAGAAATTTTTCAGAAATACTGTTATTTCCGGGTCAATGCTGGACCACGAATTCTATTTCTATCTTCCGATGAATGTCTTTGAAGTTTTCCAGGGATATGACCTGCCAGGAAATATACCGGGAACCGGTGATTTTAATAAACCTGTCTTTCTCCTTCATTTTAATAATAAACATACCCAGAGCTGCGATGCCCGAACTGTTGAGAGTCTCCAGTTTTGTCAGGTCCAGGATGATGGAGCTCTCTTCTGCCATGGTGTGAAAAAGAATAAATTCAATTATCTCATCATACTTTTCCACAGAGGCAAGTCTGAGGTTCCCCCGTACAGCTATTTTTTTTTCTTCTTCTATATACCGCAGTGTGTAATCCTGCGTCACTATTTCCGAATTCATCAATTCTCCTTATAATTCATCAATTATCATGGAAACCATGGATTTCACATCCTGTATATCCTCGTGAAGTCTATGCTTATTAACACGGGTTTTTTTGTCCATTTTTTTATGATATTGTCCCTTCAACTCCTCCAGGGATTTAAATAAAATATCGATATCGTGATCGATTTCCGTATATTCCTCGCTGATTCCGTATTTGGCCATTTCCGATTCCATAGTATCCAGGTTTACAATTTCACCCCACCGGGGTGCGAGGGTTGACAGGCCCAGCTGTTCGGAAATGGATTGGGACATGCTCAGAGTCGATTCCTCTTCACCATGGACGACAAATATTTTCAGGTCAGGATTTTTTATATTACCTATCCATTCAAGAATGCCTTTTTTATCGGCATGGGCTGAAAAACCGCCCAGGGTGTGGATTTGCGCCCGTATAGCCACATCTTCGCCGTAAAGTCTTACCTGCTTGGCACCGTCAATGATGCGCCGCCCCAGTGTACCCTCGGCCTGATATCCTACGAAGATGATGTTGGAATCGGGCTTATACAGATTGTTCATGAGGTGATATTTGATACGGCCGGCCGTGCACATGCCGCTGGCCGAAATGATCAGGCTGCCACTGGCATTTTCGTTCAGGCTTTTTGATTCTTCGGCTGAACGGGTGAAATGAAGTGTTTCGAAGTCCAGGGGACTTTCCCCTGTTGACAGTATTTTTCGTGTTTCTTCATCAAAGCATTCCATGTTGTTCCTGAATATTTCCGTGGCGGAAACGGCCAGCGGAGAATCGATATACACCGGCAGAGCCGGCACTTCACCGGCATGTATCATCTTTGCCAGGGTATAAATAATCTCCTGTGTGCGTCCGATGGCAAAGGAGGGGATGACGATATTTCCTTTTGTATCAATGGAATTTTTTATTATTTCCCTGAACTCGGCATAGGTGTCCTGCTTGTTTTTATGGAGACGGTCGCCATAGGTTGATTCGATGAGAAGGAAATCGGCATCTTCTACAATTTCCGGGTCCCTGATTATGGCCTGATCTTTCTGGCCCAGATCGCCGGAAAAAACTACTTTAGTCTGTTTGCCCTTTTCATCTATCCACATTTCAATAAAGCTGGAACCCAGGATGTGGCCGGCGTCCCTGAAACGGACCTTGATCCTGGGGTGTATCTGGATAACTTCACCGTAATTGACGGGTACAAAGTTTTCCAGGCATTTTCCAGCATCTTCTACGGTGTAAAGGGGATCAACTACGGGGCGCCCCAGCTTACGGTTTTTTCTATTAATGAAGCGGACATCCATCTCCTGGATATGGGCACTGTCGGGAAGCATGATATTGCACAGGTCTACGGTTGCTTTCGTCGCGTAGATATTTCCGTAGAAACCCTCCTTTACCAGCTTTGGAATCAGCCCGCTGTGATCGATATGGGCATGGGTCAGAAGAAGGGCGTCTATTTTGGATGGTGCATAGATAAGCTGCAGTGCATTCCTGTCGCGCAGTTCCTGCCTGCCCTGGAACATGCCGCAGTCAACCATGATGGTAAAGTCGTCATCTTTAATAATATAGGATGATCCCGTTACTGTCCGGGCGCCGCCGACGAACTCAATTTTCATGTAGTATCTCCATGGGGAAAAGAATTATGTTTTTATACTACCATTATACATGTATCTCTAAGGAGGTATAATAATTTTTGCAATTAAATTAAATTTAAAAAAAATAGTATCATGGTAAAAATCGGATTTTCCGATTATATGAATGGGGGGAAAAAGGCAAAAAATATGGTTGTGGGATGAATTGATGTTATATAATGTAATAAACGGCTATAAACGCCAATAAATGCCTTTAATCGCCGTATACCGGGATCAATATATGGGGTGGCAGGACCGAGTTTATAACTGTAAAGGCAGGATGCCTTAAGCCGGCAAGGAGGCTGGCTTCACATGAGATTCATGGAGGAATCAAAATGATTATCAACCACAATTTATCTGCTATTAATAGCCACAAAGTACTCAAATTCAAGCACTGGGACGTTGACAAAAGCATGGAAGCCCTTTCCTCGGGCATGAGAATCAACAAGGCCGGGGATGATGCTTCTGGACTCGCCGTATCGGAAAAGATGAGAACACAGATTCAGGGCCTCAGGCAGGCCGAGAGGAACACGGAAGACGGCATGTCTTTTGTGCAGACCGCTGAAGGTTTTATTCAGGAACTCAGTTCAATCATTCAGCGTATCAGGGTTCTTGCCGTTCAGTCATCCAATGGAATCTACACACCGGACGATCGACAGCTCATCCAGGTTGAAGTATCGGCACTTGTGGATGAAGTGGATCGGATTGCCTCACAAGCGGAATTCAATAAGATGAACCTGCTTCAGGGAGATTTTGCCAGGGCAAGTCTTTCCGCTTCCATGTGGTTTCATATGGGACCCAACATGCATCAGCGCGAGCGTGTTTTTATCGGCACCATGACAGCAAAGGCTCTGGGCATCAAGGATATCATCGGCAGGCCCATTACCCTCTCAACGCCGGAATCGGCTAACCGTACAATTGGAATCATGGATGATGCACTGCACCGCATAGCGAAACAGCGTGCAGACCTGGGCGCTTATTACAATCGCCTTGAGCATGCAGCCATGGGTCTTATGAATGCCTATGAAAATATCCAGGCGTCTGAGAGCCGAATTCGCGATGCCGATATGGCCGAAGTGACAGTCTCTTTGACCAAGGACCAGATACTTGTTCAGAGTGGAACAGCCATGCTGGCCCAGGCCAACGCGAAAACACAGGGTATATTGCAGTTATTGAGATAACTGAGTATATAAATATATTGCCGGCCCCGGAAGGGCCGGCGATGAAAACGATCTTTGAAAACGTTCTGATATAGTCGCTGCAAGCATTGATTCCTGAATGTAATCCAGGCACATGTGGTTGCAGCGATGTGACCAATGGTATTCCCTGTCTCTAAAAAAAAATTTTTTAAACCTGGTATCAAAGGCCTGATATGGAGATCAGGCTTATTAAGAACAAAGGAGTGTTACTATGATTATTAATCACAACATGAGTGCCATCAATGCAAACAAGGTACTCAAATTCAAACATTGGGACACAAACAAGTCCATGGAAAAGCTCTCTTCAGGTCTGAGGATCAATAAATCTGGAGATGATGCTTCCGGTTTGGCAGTATCGGAAAAAATGAGAACGCAGATTCAGGGCCTCAGGCAGGCTGAAAGGAATACTGAAGACGGTATGTCCTTTGTGCAGACTGCTGAAGGGTATCTTGATCAGACTGCAGGTATTTTGCAGAGGATCAGGGTTCTGTCAGTTCAGTCTTCCAACGGTATTTATACCCAGGAAGATCGTCAGCTCATCCAGGTGGAAGTATCCGCCCTTATCGATGAAGTTGACCGAATTGCTTCTCAGGCTGAGTTCAACAAATTCAAACTTCTCCTCGGTGATTTCTCGAGAACGAATCCCAAGGGAAGTATGTGGTTTCATATGGGAGCCAATATGCACCAGAGGGAGCGTGTGTACATTGGAACTATGACATCGCAGGGACTCAATCTGAGAGAGAAAACAGGACGTTTCCTGGCGAACCTCAGTACTGCTGACGGTGCAAACAGAGCGATCGGAGTCATAGACGATGCTCTTCACAAAATTGCCAAGCAAAGAGCTGACCTCGGTGCCTATTACAACAGGCTCGAGTATGCTGCTAAGGGTCTCATGACTGCCTATGAAAACATCCAGGCGTCTGAGAGCCGGATCAGAGATGCTGATATGGCTGAAACCCTGGTCGATCTGACGAAAGATCAGATTCTTGTACAGAGTGGTACTGCAATGCTGGCTCAGGCAAACATGAAAACAAGAACAGTTCTGCAGCTTCTTGGCGGTTGATACATACAACAACAATATAACAGAGGGAATACTGAAAATAAAAGCCCGCTCGGAAACGAGCGGGCTTTTTTATTTTTTTATCAAACTCAACTGAAGATATCTTCCTGGAAGTTAAAGAGTTCCTCGACAATATCCATGTTAAGCAGGGTTATACCCCTGCCATCCTTTCGCATGCCGATAAGAAACTGGTCACCTTTTTCGATCCCCATCGCTCGCCGAAGCTCAACAGGTATGGCAATCTGCCCTTTATCGCTTACTTTTACAGTACCGTAGAATAGCTGTTTAATTTCATCTTTTTGTTTCTTCTCCGCCATTGGTTTCTCCTCTTCTCATAAAATCTTACAACCAACAGGAATGAACTGGCAAGTACTTAAAAAGTTAGATTTAAGAAAAAATAAATATTGACAAAATGTAAGAAATATCTTACTAGTAAGAAAATTAATAATAAAAGATATCGGGGAACAAATAGGGAGGTATGGTTATGAAGTATATTTTTTTGGTGGTTGGTTTATGGAATACCCTGGGTGGGATTAATTTTCTTTTTTTACCGGAGTTCCAGGCTGCAACGTACGGCCTTCCGATGGGCAACCGGTGGGAACTTCATTTCATTGGTCTTGTTGCCTTTACATTTGCCGCGATATACTTTTCGTTTTTCCGCAAAGAGCCATTGCAGGAATATCTTTACCTGGTTGTCATTTTCGGGACGTGCAAGATACTTCTGTTTTTCAGTGGTCTGGTCTGTTATTTCAGGTATGATATGCCCTTGCGATTTATGATTATTTTCAGCGGCGGTAATCTGGTGATGGGTTCTCTTTTTATAGCCTATGTTTTAAACAGAGTGGGAAAACAACGGGAATAATTTATTACCTGATAACCGGTTTGCTCCATCAAAAGTGAAAAAAGCCTTGCCTGCCGGATACTTTATGTTATTATCAATTTAATGGTCACCGGGAATGGGTTCACTTCCGGAATAAATTTTAATTACTCATCCTTCCATTGAAAAGGGGAATGGATAAAGAACCTATTTGTCTGAACATTTGTTATGTTTTTGAATGGTATCCATTAATGATATAATATACCGGACAACGAGTAGTACATCTGTAACGGGGACTAAAACATTCAGCCCCAATGGCAATAAGCAGGAGATACGGGTGAACCTTTCTTTCCGTATATTATTCCTTTCCCTTGCTGCAGCTCTTCTCGTGTCTGCCTGTACTCCAGCATATTCCGGGAAAAAACAACCCGTGGCCCGGAACGGTGTGCTCGACTTGCGCGGATGGGACTTTGATCTGGACGGGCCGCTGAACCTCTCGGGCGAGTGGTTTTTTTACTGGAACAAGATCCTCAGACCGGATACATGCAAGGATGACTACTGCCTCCCGGCCTCGGAAATCGCTGTGCTGCCGGGCCGCTGGAGCAGGCACCCCAGGACTGGAGAAGTTCTTCCGGCCAGGGGAGCAGCGAGCTACTGCCTCACCGTGCTTCTGAACGAACGATATTCCCGGCGAATTCTTTCACTGAAAATCCCTGAAATACGGTCGGCCAGCATTATCTATGTTAACGATTCATTGGTCAATCGTGATGGCATTGTTGCCTGTAATGAAAAGGATGAACAATTTGGTGTTTCTCCCGCTGCACAGAGTTTCTATCCCGGTGTATCGCGTCTCACTGTGATCCTGGCTATTTCCAATTTCAATTACCCGTCGGGCGGATTAACCACGCCCCTTCTCCTGGGGACCGAAACCCAGATCACCGGCATGATGAAACGGGCCCTTGCCACGGATCTATTCATGTTCGGGAGCTTGATGATCATTTTTCTTTACCACCTTACTCTTTACCTGTTACGCCGAAAGGAAAAATCCTTTCTCTATTTCGGTCTTTACTGCCTCCTCGTGGGGATATTCGCCATCGTGAGCGGTAATGTCAGCATTCTCGTCCTTATACCAGCCATTCCTCCCGGTCTTGTATTTTTTTTGTTTCATGCTTCCCTTTACTTAACTATCCCTGTATTTGGGCGTTTCCTGTACTGGAATTTTCCCGGTGTCATTCCCCTCTCTTTCGTGAGAATCATTGATCCCTTTCCCTTTGTTTTTCTCATCATAGAAGCCCTGCTGCCGCACTGGATATGCTCCTATACGCTCAATATCTACCAGATCTTCATCGTTTTGGTGATAGTGGTGGCTAGCTTCTTCCTCGTGAAGGCCCTCATTCGTGGCTACGAAGGAATGAGGGTTTTCCTGGTGGGCTTCGTGATACTCATTGCGGCTTTTGCGAATGATGCATTATTTTATAACAGGATTATCCTCACGGGTTATTTCATTTCCCAGGGGCTCCTTCTGTTCATCCTGTTCCAGTCATTTCTCCTTGCATACCGGTTCTCGAAGGCCTTCCGTTCGGTGGAAACCCTCACTGATAAACTGGCCCTTATGAATGAGGACCTGGCGGATAAGGTAGAGGAGCGCACCGAGGAACTCAATGTGGCACTTACCGAGATGGAAAGCATTAACGAAAGTCTTATCACTACAAACAAATCATTGGAAGAGGCCAGCCGAATAGCGGAGAGGGATATGCAGATGGCTGTGAATGTCCAGAACACCATTATTTTTAAAGACCCTCCGGTGAGCGATGAGTGGGATGTGGCCTGCAGCTCCCGGCCCATGGCGGGCGTATCAGGGGATTTTTATGATTTCTACGAGATCGGAAAAAAGCTTATCGGAGTAGGTCTTTTTGATGTGTCGGGACATGGCATATCGTCGGGACTTGTCACCATGATCGCCAAGACACAGTTATTCAGACTGTTCCGTGATTTCCACGAGACGGCCTTTCCCTCCATTTTAAACAGATTAAACCGTGATCTCTACCGTGATATCGGCGAGGCGTATTATTTCCTCACGGGATTGCTGGTTAAGTTCGAGGGAAATACCGTATATTGTCTCAATGCGGCCCACAATGATATGCTGGTGCGCGATTCCGGGGGAGTAAAGCCCGCCGGGGAAAAGGATCTGGCTGGACATTCCGGTTTCCTCCTGGGGATAAAACCTGAAGACTTCCCTTATGTACCCATGAGCTTCACCGTTCAACGGGGAGACATTCTGGCCCTCTTCACCGACGGCATGGTTGAGAGTCGCAACAAATCCGAGGAACAGTTCGATGTGGCGCGCATCAGGCAGGCCCTGACTGATGCACCCCGTGATTCGTCGAGGGCGATTCTGGATCATATACTCCAATGCTTTTATGAGTTCATCGGCGATGCCGAGATAAAAGACGACTGCACGCTCATCATCATGCGGCGACAGTGAAGGATGGAAATTTGCAATACTAAATACCATATTGGTCATCAGGAACAGGCTCTGCTACTCCCTGCTTGTTTATGCAGAAAACAGCATAACAGAGGAAATACTGAAAATAACAGCATGTTGTAATCCAAACGTGCTTTTTTTATGGAAAAAGCATTGATAAAAACATACCATGAAATATTTTTGACATTATAAAACATTCTGTTTACTTTATATTTAAATCGCAGGTGTCATCATGTTTGTAAGAAAAAGTAAAATTGCGCAGCTTATCAAAAAGGAAAGACAGAAGGAACGGCGATTGTGCCTGAAAGAATATGATGAAAAGATCCGTCGAATGAAGAGGGATCTCAATGAAGAGCATTCCCGCGAAGTGAAGGAGATACGCAGGGAGTTCAGGGAACAGCTCAAGTCCGTTGAACAGGATAACTCGAAACTCCGGCAGGAAATGGACAGGCACTATTCAACTTACCAGAAGGTCCGTCAAAGGGAGGAGTACCTGGATCAGCTAAGCGCCGAGATCGAGAGTGTCGTGGGGACCATGATCATCAGGGTCCAGGAATCCATCCAGCCCTTTTACCGCACCAGGGCAAAGATTGAGTCGACAAAGAGAAAATCAGACAAGCGGAATGAGAAGGTGGAAAACATATTCAGGGCTATAAAATAGAAATAGTTATTCATTTTAACAGGGAAAGGAAAAATAAAAAAGCCGTCCCGGAATATCCTGGAACGGCTTTTTAATGTTAGTATGATTTTATTTTCTAATAATCACTACCGCCGGAAAGAGGAAAGGCAACGCCGATGTGGGCGATAACCCCTGACATTTCAAGTTCGTAATCATGACCGCTAAATTCCTTTTTAATATCGGTACCTCGATAACCTACTTCCAGGAAAACTTTCATGCCGTTGGCGTTTTCGCCCAGATTGTACGAGGCTCCACCCATGACCTGCCAGGTCAATCCTGAAAATGTCCAATCAATTGACGAAGGAGGATCATATATAGTCCATGAATACCCTACGCCACCTGAAAGGAAGGGAACAACAGGTACTTCCTCTCCCAGGGGAATATTGATAGTTATCACTGCCAGTAATGGAATAGTGTAATAGTTTATAGAATCGCCACTTTGCAAGGCCAGACCGCCAAAAGATGTTTCTGGTCCATCAATGTCCTTTTTAACCCAGCCAAAACCGGTTTCAAGACCAATGGAAAAATATTGATTAACGTTGTAATCGGCGAAAAATGAGCTGTCAAAGGCAACCTGATCAGGTTCATCGGGATAACTTATACCGAGGCCCATACCCACATCCACGCCCTGGGCGCTGGCAAAAGAAACGGTAAACAGAATTGCAAGAGATGAAAAAAAGATTATTATTTTTTTCATTGGAATAACTCCTTAATTTTAAGTGTTAAAAATTATTACTTCAAAGTATGGAAAAATATTGAAAAGTCAAGCGATTATAAGGATTTTAATCATATTCTAATCATATTGATAAACATTGTTTATATAATGTGCAGATTTGATAAACATTTTAGAACAATTTTAATTGGATGGTTTTAATTTATTACACCAAGGCATCAAAAAGGGTGCCCGGTTTTGTGTAAAAATCGCTGGCGGTAAATTTACCATCAGGTTTATAGGCCTGTTGCTGGCTGGTTCTGTATTGATTGATGATGGCTTCCCGTTCCTCATCGGAGGCTTTCGTGTAGTAAATATCCCCTTCGGTTCTGCGTACCACATTTTTTATAGGATCAACACGACCTTCTTGGTATGCGGGCCACAGGTAGACCTTGCCGCGCTGGATCGGGCCGCTCTGTCTGTTGCTAAAGGAAATTTCTGATAAACCGCTGGAGATATTCATGTATTTCTTATCGGCAAAAGGCGGGCAGAACTTTAAAAAAATACTTGCCACGTTTCTGCGCCTGTCATTAACTGCGGGCCTTATGAAGGGAATACAATTGCAGTCGGGGAGGAATATATGGGGACCAGCGTAACATACAAGATTCTCAAGGATCACCTGGTTGAAGGGGAACTGAAACCGGGAAATGAAATAGGCATCCGCATCGATCAGACACTGACACAGGATGCCACGGGTACCATGGCCTACCTGCAGTTCGAAGCCATGGGGATTTCCCGGGTGCGGACGGAAATTTCCGTATCATACGTGGACCATAACACGCTGCAAATGGGCTTTGAAAATGCCGATGACCACAAATATCTGCAGACCATGAACGCCGGCTACGGTATATATTATTCACGGGCCGGGAACGGTATCTGCCACCAGGTTCACCTGGAACGTTTCGGTCGGCCAGGCGCAACGCTCCTGGGTTCCGACAGCCATACGCCCACGGGCGGCGGTATCGGCATGATTGCCATGGGTGCCGGCGGACTGGACGTTGCCGTGGCCATGGGCGGTGGACCTTTTTTCATAACTGCGCCGAAGGTGATTAATGTCCGCCTGACCGGGAAGCTGCGACCCTGGGTGGCTGCCAAGGATGTTATCCTGAAGGTCCTGGAGATTCTGACCACGAAGGGTAACGTGGGATGCGTCGTGGAATATACCGGCCCCGGGATAGAAACCCTGTCAGTACCGGAGCGGGCCACCATCACCAACATGGGAGCTGAGCTGGGTGTAACGACATCAGTCTTTCCCAGTGATGAAATAACCCGTACTTTTCTCAGGGCCCAGGGACGGGAGCAAGTCTGGAAGGAACTTCTGCCTGATAAGGATGCTCCGTATGAAAGAATAATCGATATTGATCTTTCCGGTCTTGAGCCCATGGTTGCCTGTCCTCATTCACCCGACAACATTAAAAAAGTTTCTGACCTGAAAGGGATGTCGGTTGATCAGGTGGCTATCGGCAGTTGCACCAATTCATCTTACAAGGACCTTATGATTGTGGCGGGAATATTGAAGGGTAAAAAAATTCATCCCGGAGTGAGCCTGGTGGTTGCCCCCGGGTCGAAGCAGGTTTTCGAGATGATTTCCCGCAGCGGAGCCCTGACGGACATGATAGCTGCCGGTGCCCGCATCATGGAATCGGCCTGTGGGTTCTGTATCGGTTCAGGACAGGCTCCTGTAACCGGAGGGATATCGCTACGGACAAATAACCGTAATTTTGAGGGACGTTCGGGCACGGCATCGGGGCAGATATACCTGATCAGTCCCGAGACGGCGGCCCTTTCTGCGCTTACGGGAAAACTGGAAAATCCTTTGGATTATACGGCTGCCGATTATCCTGATGTAGCGATTCCCGATGCGTTCATCATCGACGATTCAATGATACTTCCTCCTTCAGAGGGGAAAGTTGAAATATTCAGGGGACCGAATATCGGCGATCCTCCTTACACCGATCCCCTCATGGACGATATCCACGGTGTCGTGGGGCTTAAAGTCGGAGATAAAATCACTACTGACCATATTATGCCGGCGGGCCAGCGATTGAAGTACCGATCGAATATACCAAAATACTCCCAGTTTGTTTTTGAAGGGGTCGATGCTGATTTTTCCCGGAGAGCGCTCGATAATAAAGAGAAGGGAATATATACTGCCATTGCGGGCGGACAGAGCTATGGCCAGGGCTCGAGTCGTGAACATGCAGCGATCTGTCCCATGTATCTCGGTGTGCGTCTCGTTATGGTGAAGTCCTTTGAGCGCATCCATTCCGGCAATCTGATCAATTTCGGCATTGTGCCCCTGGTTTTTGCAGATGAAGCCGACTATGACTCAATCGGAGCCGGTGATCCTTTCAGCGTGAGGGATTTCAGGAGGCAGGTAGCGGAAAATGATGTTATTCAAATTGAGATCGGGGGGAAAGCATTCGGGTTGAAGCTTTTTGCATCTTCGCGGCAGAGAAAGATCCTTCTCGATGGCGGACTGCTCAATTATACGAAGAAACAGGCATGACAGAATATATAATTCTCTGTCAGCCCGATGACCGGAAGGGATGCTCGATCTGCTGCGGTCTTTTTAATATAAGGGATCTGAGCCGGGAAAATCTCGTCGCCTATCTCCAGGGAGGCCGTGACAGGGTCGTTGCGCTTCCCGAGGATGATTTTTTAGAAGCGGAAATACCGATACATACCGTCGCGGATTCTCTGGTCCGGGACAGGACCTCTCATGTATGTCCCTATCAGGGATTCCTCATGAGTGGAAAGCCGGGATGTCTCCTCCATCCGGCACTCACCGGGGAAGACCGGCGGAATGTGTCCCTCTTCGGCATTAAAATATGTGATGAATTTCTCTGTCCGGCCCACAGTCTTTTAACGGAAGATGATAAGCGTTTGCTGATAGATATGGTGGATGACTGGTATCTTTATTCTATAGCGGTGCTGGACCCCGAGTCGTTTTTATGGATACGGGATATGGTTTCGGGTATGGTGGACCCCGTGAGAGAAAAGGTTCTTTTCAGCGAGATGATTGTTTTTTCCTTAAATCTCCATGCCCGATTTATGAATGATTATATTGGATCGGTTTTCTTTTATTCACTGCCTGAATATGATTTATATAAAAAAGAATTCTCTATTTCATATAACAAAGAGCATGCGAAAGAGGTGGCCAGAACCGTCTATGAGAAGTTTAGACGGAAATGAATAAGGGTTTTTCCGGCTGCAATCAGTCATTTTTTATGGCAATCCAGTTGTTTCTTTTACTGTCCGATTTGATCTTAATATAACCTTTTTTTATGATATCATCAAGAACCGTCATGATTTCGATATTCTCCATACGGTGTTTTTCGTTATACTTCTGCAGGAAACCGTCAAGCTGTAAGAGTGTCCAGCTTCCGCTCTGGTCTTTTTTGCCAGAGTTTATCATGTCCTTCATCATTTCGCTGAAGACATGCTGAGCCCTGTCGTTTTCTGTAAGGGCTGTTAGTTGTTCAGTCGTGTCGCGGAGGCGGCTTGAAAGAAACTTGATAAAGCTCAGTGCGAACTGGTGATTATCTTCGATAGTTGTGTTGAAGGATTCCCTGTTCATTTTGATCAGCTCTGATTCTTCTATGGCGATTGCATCGGCGGAACGGGGGAGTGAATTGATGATGGCCATCTCACCGACAAATTCTCCTTCTCCCAGAACCTGTATGCGCTTTTCAGACCGATCGGTACTTTTACAGATTTTTATTTTTCCCTTGTGAATCAAGTAGAGGGAATCGGCCTCATCCCCTTCACGGAATATATATTCTCCTTTTTTGATCACGATGCCGTAATATTTAAAAAGTTTGCTCATCGGTTCCTTCTCCAGTCATGGATTCATGTTAAGTATGCTGATATATATTATTATCGGATAAATGGAGCGGAAAGGTGATGTTTTACCCTGAGGGAGGTTAATCAATGTGATATTACAAAGTTTAAAAAGAGAGGGGATGTATTCCCCCCTCTTTACTCAAAGAGAAATTCCTGTCATATCCATTTCAGAATGCCGGCAAAAATGATGAGCATGGCAGCGTTTATGATAAAGAGGCCGCCGATGAATAGTTTCTGTGTTCGTGGTTTCATATCAAAGGCGAAATTGGCTGCAAGAAAGAAAGGAATATATACTGTGATGAAAACAGGGAAGGCTCCCCACCAGTTGTAGACCCAATGGAATGCCGGTGTGGAGGCCAGAAAAATTTCAAAAATGGAGAAAAAGGCGGCATTGCCCAGGGCAAAAAATATCCGGTTGTTGATACCGAGAATTTTCATTTTTGGGTCTTCGGGCAGTATTTTTGAAAAAATGAGGCCTGCCACGGAGAACATCATGCTGAGTTCCCAGCCCACGCCGATGAGAAGCAGATAGCTGGTGCCTGTAGGGACCGTCCATAGGGCATGCCCGGAAAAATGCTGGATCAGGGCATTGAGTATTTCATAAAACCAGTGAACCATGTACAGGGAAAGACCGGCTGCCACACTATTCCAGTTCTTTTTGGATATTTCATTGAAATAGATGTAAATAACAAAGGCCAGCAGGGGAATAAAATACCACTGGAAGGTATTACCGTTTCTGAGTATGCCCAGGGCCTGCTGTGTTAATTCCGGTTGATTCATGAGAAACCTCCGAGATGATTTTTTATTGGCTGTATTAATATTTCCAGTAAACTTCAGAGAAAGTCAATTATAAATGAACAAAATTAAAAAATATTCATTCATGCTTATAGCAAACAGGCCATTGTAAAGATACGGATTGACTCATGTATTGTTTATTGACAGGCTCAATCGGTTGTGGCAGTTTAATCCAATCAGGAGTATCAACGGGGTGAAGTCCCTGACGACTGATTCTGAAAATCCATTGAGAAAAAAATAACCGCTCTATGTTAAGGAGATATATAGCATATGATTATTTTTAAAGTAGATGCCTTTACGTCGGAACCATACAGGGGCAACCCGGCCGGTGTGTGTATTCTTGAGGCGGATATACCTGACAGTGATAAGCAGAATATTGCCATGGAAATGAATCTATCAGAAACAGCCTTTCTGCAAAAAAGGAATGATGGATATGATCTGCGTTGGTTTACTCCCGCAGCCGAGGTTGAGCTGTGCGGGCATGCCACTCTGGCGAGCGCGCACATACTCTGGGAGGAATCCCTTCTTGGTGCAAATGATGAAGCTCGGTTCCATACGCTGAGCGGACTGCTTACAGCGCGCAAGCAAGGTTCCTGGATGACCATGGATTTTCCCGCTGAACCGGAAGTGGAAACTGTAATGCCTCCCGATATCGAAAGGGTGCTGGGAATAAAGCCGGTCTATGCCGGGAAGAACAGGTTTGATTTTATTTTTGAGTTTGAATCGGAGGAACAGGTGAAAGACCTCAGGCCTGATTTAAACCTGCTCGCTATACTTGATTGTCGCGGCGTTATTGTCACGGCTCCAGCCAGGGACGATTACGATTTTGTATCCCGGTTTTTTGCGCCCCGCGTAGGTGTCAGCGAGGATCCGGTAACAGGATCGGCACACTGCTGTCTCGGCCCTTTTTGGGAGAAGCGCACGGGGGAAAAGGCCTTCAGGGCTTTCCAGTGTTCAGCCCGGGGAGGAGAGGTTTCAGTGACAGTAGAAGGAGAGCGAGTCCTTCTGGGCGGCCGGGCCGTAACGGTAATGGAATGCCGGATGCGATGAAAGATTTTGTAATTTTTTCAGAACGTAAAGGGCGGATATTTATCCACAAGGCCCGTCATGAAGGCCATCACCCGTGCCATATACCGGTAATATCGTGATATAATCGAAAAAAGAAAATGTGGCCATCGCGCGGTTATCAGAACTGCAATCATACCCACGAGGTAAAAAATAGGGATTGTCATGCCGATGACCAGGAGAACTACGAGATGGGGAAGTGTGGCAATTATAATACCGATAATGCTGAGTCGCAGTGCAGCCAGTATTCTTGAATACACCACAGGATAGATGATGTCGAGCTGCATGGCATAATCAATATCTTTCTTTCCTGTGAACAGGGGCATCTCCTCTACAATACCCAAATATGATGTGCTGGTGGACAGAAAATAGCGAAGAGTCTTTTCGATTATTTCGGAAAAGTCTTCAACGGAATTTTTTGTGGAAAGCACGACGATATGATTGATGAAACCCAGGATCATGGAAAGGATGCTGTAGACGAAAAGAACGATGAAATGGGGAATCAATCCGATTGAAAACAGTTGTACCAATCTGAGGAAGGCTCCAAGGCGTGAATATTTCAGTGAGTAATCAATGGAGAAATTGACTGATCCGCCCTGAACCACATCGCGGTAACGTTTTCTTGAGAGTTCCTCGTCATTGTCGCCATAGGTGTCGTCGAGTTCCACGATTTCATCGGAAACCCTTACGGGTTTTCTTACAGCGGCTTTTGTCTGCAGGGTATCATATTCGTCAAAATCTATCTCCGGAAGCTCCTCGTCATCGTCGGTGAGAATGACTTCCGCTTCATGGAGTTCGTTTTCCAGTTCCTGAATACTGAGGTCCGGATCAATTTCATCAATGGTTAGCCGTATATCGTCATCGGCATCCATGTCCTCGACGATGTCCGATGTGGCCGAGGCCAGTTCATCGGCAGTAAGTTCGTCCATGGTGAGCCCCGCGTCTTCCAGCGTCAGTTTTTCATCTTCATCGGGGATTTCACCGCTTTTCAGTTCTTCCGTTTCTTCCAGGGGAATATCCAGCGAATCAAGATCAAGGGTGATGTCCTCATCGTCGGATAATGATGATGTCGTGTCATCCAGTTCAGGGGAGAGTTCGGGAAGGTCGATGTCTATTCCATCGTCGGGTATTTCTCCCCGTGAGATGGTCTCCTCTTCCTGGATATCTATATCGAGTGAGTCCAGGTCCAGGGTAATATCCTCATCATCTCTGCCGGCTGTTCTTTTTGATTTTTTCGGTTCATCATCCATCTGGAGTGAGTCATCAAAATCAATATCGAATTCATCGGAACCCGTATCATCCCGGGGTGTTTCTTCGCTTGCAATGAAATCCTTATCACTCTCTTCAAGCTCTATGTCCAGGGTATCAAGGTCGATGGTAATGCTCTCGTCTTCGTCCTCTGCATCCCTGGAATAGACCTCTTCGGTGATTATTTCATCATCAACCATAATTTCTTCCAATGATTCTTCGGCAAGTATATCTTCCTCAACAGGAGTAAGGTCTTCCAGTGATTCGTCGAGAGCCAGGTCATCGGCGGATATTTCAATTCCCTCTTCGCCCAGGGTTAAGTCCAGGTCAAGGTCAAGATCGGCCATGCCGTCGTTTTTCTGTGCAGCTTTTCCCGTAGTCTCTGACGCCAGTTCCGCATCAAACCCGGAGATATCGGAATCGGACAGTTCCAGTTCCAGGTCGCCAAGATCAAGATCGTCCGTATCGGCTGCGGCTTTTTGGGCCGGGGCCTTTTCCGCCAGGGAGTCGCCGGCACCTGAATCAAAATCCAGGTCTTCCAGGTTGTCGGGAATATCCAGATCCATATCATCTATGGCCGTTTTACTTTCTTCGAGGCTTATATCATCAAGGGGAATGTCCGTTGAAAATTCATCGTCCAGAACCGGTTCCTCGCGATGGACTTCCTTCGTTTTCATAGAAGCGGCTTCCATGCGTGGGGCCGGTTCAGCATCAAAATCAAAATCAGCGGTTGCGGGTTTCCCCTTCATTACAGTAGCCGTGTCGTTTTTTGAAATAGCAGCAAATTCATCGGCCGGAGCACCCTTCCTGTTATCAAATATGTTCTCATTAGAGCATTTAGGGCACGTAAAGGCGAATCGTTTATTTTCGACTTTGGCATCATCAACTGCAAAGGCGGAGTTGCAATTTGAACACCTGACAATCATGGTTCACTCCTGAAGGCTATCGACCTGGAAAATATTTTTCATTTAAATTATGCTGAATGATGATGGGGGACAGGGGCAGAAAAAATACCATGTACCATTTCATATCCCTTCCGTTCATCATTTCAGATTTTTGCATATATTTGAGACAAATATATATGCTCCACAGCCCCAGGGTAAATACGCTGAGGATTATATTCATGACCGGATCATCGCCGAAAGTACGGCTCACCCGTGCCAGCCACCAGAAATAATAGAGCGTGCCGCTCAGAATGAAAAGAAGAAGAAGAACTACCAGATTGTTCTCGGGAATATATTCTTCCATTATTTTATATCCCTCATTTCCTAAAATCAGCTGTTTTCGGGCATTACAGACAATAAAAACAGCAAAAAGGCCTCTTTATTAACTATTAACGGTATATAAGGCCGAATTACTTACAATTTTTTCACTGAATGGTCTCTTCTGCTCCCTTCAGGCATTAATTAATATAGTACAGAACAGGGTATTTTACAAGTATTAAAAATATCATATACATGGCGATATCATGCCGGGTATAGAGTCCACGGTAGTCGGTCAGAACCTGTGGGAGCGGCCGGAAGAGACATGAAAAGAGAAATAAATTGACAAGTAAGTGCTTGTATACTATGGAATTATATATTCGTGTTCAGGTCTAAATTGTACCTGATGGATCAGGTTCCCCCGTAGGAACCGATAAAAGCAAAACAGCATGTTTGAAAAATACCTGCATAATGACCCCATCCCCTGGCTGCTTGAAAAGAATGATCCTGTAGTGCGCTACCTGACACTGCGCGATATCCTTCAGGACGGCAGTCATGAAAAGGAATTTTCCTCTCTGGAAGGGGCCGATGGAATAAAAAAAATTCTGGCCCGGGAAAAGAATGGTGTCCTGGGTGACCGGAAGCGCTATGATCTCTATCATTCAGGGATGATGTGGTACTTTGCCGAAGCAGTGGAGCGCGGCCTTGACGGACGGCATGCCGTGGTAAGAGAAACCGCTTCGGCAATTGTTGAAAGGAGCCAGATGCCCTCGGGGGGCTTTACCCTGAACTGGAAACCCATGGTGGAAACGGCCTGCAGGACCGGCGACATGGTCCGCTTTCTTATCGCATCCCGCGTCGAGGATGAGGCCGTTAGAAAGGGTATTGCCTGGATTGAGTCCCATCAGCGTCATGACGGCGGCTGGCTTCATTGTCCCCTGGCCGGTTTCTGTGATGCCATGAAACTGGCCCTGTTTAAAAGATCCGGTTCAGGGTTGAAGCGGGAAGGGAACAGCGACGTGACGAGTTGTATATATGCCACCATTGCCTGTTCCATGGCCTTGGCCATGTATCCCCGTTCCAACAGGGAAATAACCGGGGGAGCAGCGGAATATTTCCTGAAGAGAAAAATGTATCAGGACAGGAGCGGGAAACCCATCAAGCCGAAGGCTTCCTGGAATCCCGATTTCAGGCTCCTGGGATACCCGCTGCTTTCACAGTATGATGTACTCCACGGCCTTCTTTTTATCGCCAGGGCCGGATATTTCCATGATCCCCGCACAGGCGAGGCCTTTAATATGATAATGACAAGGCAGAACAGCGATGGAACCTGGAATTGTGAAAATGACCGGACCGGCATGCTTGTGAGCGGCCGTACAAAGGAATGTGGTTCCCGGAATAAATGGGTGACACTTAATGTTCTGCGTCTTCTGAAAACGGTAAATCTTTAGCCGGGGTCAGTTGGAGAAGGCATACCCGGCCGAGAGGATGAAGGCTACGGAGTGAAATGGTGCGGATTTCCCCTTGTAGGTAAAAGAGTCCGATGTGATGGCATCTGTGTAGGTAAGATTAAGGTTATCCTTGAACTTAAGAAAGTTCATGTTCCAGTCGAATCCCAGGGAAACATAGAGCCCGCCGCTGAAATAAATGGTAAAGTTCAGTTCTGCGCCCAGCACCAGGTTGCTGACTGTCTGTGTCTTCGTTCCACTATAGGAACTGATAAGTTTTTTGGCAATGGGTGTGGGAGTAAACGTGGCGATACCGTATCCCAGTACGGGTGTCAGGGTAAAGTCCCATTGTTTTCGTGTCGTGGCATGGATGGCCGGCCCCACCAGGAAGGAATACTCTCCATAGATGACCCTGCTCCAGTTTTCATAATCGGACCCGAAATCGGTGCGCTGAATGACCATGAAACGCTTGATCTTGGTCTTTACTCCCAGGTAATCCATTGGCATATACTCAAAAGAGGCACCGAAAGTAAAGCAGAGATGCGAGATCCAGAGCCGTTTATAGGTATTGGAATCGCTGAACTCGTATAGGCTGTCTTTGACAAAATTATTTTCCGCGTCATATACGGAACCAACGGGAGCTCCCATGGAGATGAAACCGCCAAGAAACATCTGCCCCTTGTGAGCTCCTTCCGGAGGCTTATCGAGTTCCTCAAACTTGGAGGCTAAAACCGGCTGGCAGAAATATAAAATAGCCAGGAATATATTCAGGGCAGCAAAATTTTTCATTTTTCCGTTTGCGATGCATCTTTTAATCATATGATGTCAATATATAGAGTTCTGACGTGGAATGTCAATACCAATACGGAACGCCATAATATTAATGTTGACAAAGAAGTATGTGCGGCCTTTATTTGTCCATATCGGTATCAGTCTTCAACTGATTAAAATAAGGAGGAATATTCCGTGGGAAAGCAGTATAACGCTCGTGTTAAAAGAAAAAGGGCAAAAAAGCAGATAAAAAGAAAGAAGAATGAATTGAAGAGTAAGTTGCTCTCAGTAAGAAAATCTTCATAAGGAAACCTCAATATATTTATATATGGATGTTTCCTCGGCAGTTACCCTGATCCCCTGACCTTCAGGGGATTTCCGCTACGGTTTACTATCGTTATCAACAGATAAAACCAAACTTTGTGATTCAAGTTTATTCAGTTCCATGCAGAAATTCAGGAACTCGGGGTATACCTGTGTCGTTATAATATGGGACCTGAGCCTGACCGATTTATGTATGGACATTTTCAAATCACCCCGTTTTTTAATGATGATGATTTCCGCACTGCCGAATGAACTGGCAAGTTCATGTTTTTTCATCACCTCGGCAGAGCTGTATCGTGCCGGTAAAGTAATTTCGCAGGTATCCTCTTCCTGAATGGGAAAGGATATTACCAGGTCATGAGTCCTTTCCGGATATTGAATATACCGGTGAATCGAGCTTCTGCTGATAAAGGGCTGCAGAATCATTTTCCCCCTGCCTGCCGTTGCAAAGGCCAAAGCATCTCCACGGGCCTCTATGGTGAAAGCGCCCCGTGATGTATCGAGATTATTCATGGCGTAGTGATCAATGTTCAGGGATGAAATCATGTTGCCGTAATAGGAATTGACGGTATTCTCCAGATATAGCCGGTCTCTGAAATGCTCTCTCAATACTCCGTAAGAGCCTTCAAAAATGGTTCGAAAGGAGCACCGTGCATTCCCCTGTTCATCTATGGTTATTTTTGCCTCTTCCCTCTTGCGATCCGTTGAAAGGCCATGAACAGTTTTTTGCACCATGGTATCATTATTGATGAGGATGTATGCAGTGGCACCCTCAAGGGTTGGAGAGACCGTGCCCAGGGGGAGAAAGGTATTGGAAAAATCAAGCCAGTACCCCTGGTCGCCCGTAAGAGGTACAAACAGGAGCGGTGAAGAAAAGAGTTCGGGATTGGTGATGGAGTCAGCCCGGGGCAGATAGCTGTGGCGTGACAGACCCATATAAGATTCAATTCCCCTCTGGCGGAGAAGGGTCCTGGCCAGGATAACCTTATCTTCCACCGTGCCGCTTTTCCGGTACCAGGTAGTATCGGAGTCTTCGGGATAATAGAGAACATTTCTTTGCAGGAAGACATCACGCGAGACAGCATGGTAAACAGAGCTGATTGCTTCTTCCTTCGATGCAGGGGGCGTATCAGCAGCAGGCGGTATGTTGACCGGTTCACTCATGTGGTTAACCAGGCCTGCGTACCAGGACATAACTTCCCGGGAATCCTTCATCGTTGAAAAATGAAAGTAGGGCAGGCAGTTGTAATCGCTGCCTGAAAAGAATTCATTGTAAATGGGCTGCAGGTCTGCTGCGCTGAAGGAGTGAAGCCTGGCTTCATTTATCTCCGTGATTGATGTATCCCAGCCCCTGCTGTTGTAAAGATGAATATCCATGCCGGGAGGCGTTATAACTGAAACCGACAGGCGTTCTACCGGTTCGTTGTATTCCTGCAGCAGGGTTTCAGGAAGGGCAAAGTGCCGCGACAGGCGCGGTGTGCGCAGGGGATTGTCTACGATATATTGAAGATGTATAATGGAATTTTTTTTCAGCGTTGAAAGATTGACGAAGTGGGCCTGATTTATTTTCTGGATTCGGTAAGAATCGCTCCACGAATTATCCTCATAGTGAACACGGAAGCGTATGGCGTGCAGTTCTCCCTCGAATGGTATACGGTATTCGCCCCATTTTTCCACGCCCTTCTCATCATTCAGGTGAATGATGTCATTGCAATACACCCTGCTGCTCCCGTCATTCTCCAGTAGAAATATCCTGTTCCTGAACATGACCTTCGAGGGCAGCACATATTTCTCCATGGACTTAAATAAATACTTTATATCGGGAACATTCTTTTCATATTCCTCAAAGGGATTTCTGAATGAAGCGTCGGTCATACAGCGCATGTAATCTTTCAGGGGGAAAAAGGAAGGGTCCATGGCGATGACTTTATGCCAGTAAAGGGAGGCGTCATAATTATTGAGATGATCTATTAAACCCAGCTTCAGGTAGTACGCGGGAATCCTTCTTGTGGAGACATCCCGGAAGAGGACATGTTTTGCCGTCACATAATCCCCCTTTCGTATCAGGGCGTCGATGTATTCATTGTGCAGATGGTCATCAAAACTGAACTGACGGTAAAGGGTGATGATGGCATCGTTGTCATTGCGTTTCTTATAAAATTGAACCAGGTTGGCAAGTATTTCCCGGTCATAGGCGAGTGAAAGTATTTGTCGGGAGACTTTTTCAAAGTCGGGGATATTTCTTTTTTTAAAGAAAGCAGTTCCGGTACGGAGGGGAAGAACGGAATGGGGAAATTCTTTTTTGAAGCGCTCTAGTGTTTCCAGGAATTCCTTTTCATAATTAATTGTATCGTAGGATTTCAGGAGGTCCAGCCATGAGGGGATATGGCCGGGATTATCAGCGATGAGGCGTTGACCGACCGCAAGCGCCTCGGCTGTGTTGCCCGTATCGGCGAGACCGGCAAAAATTTTATAGCGCGACGGGAAAAATGTTGGATTGTTGTTATTGATGACTTTAAACAGTCTTCCCGCTTCACTGTGGCGCCATGAGCCCATGTTTGAGTCCTGGCCTTCCAGGGACGAGGCCAGGAAAAACCGGTACTCGTTTCTGTCCCATAACCGGTATGCATGGCGATGGCATTCAATGGCCTGTGAGCTTTCCAGGAGGTCAAAGTAAGTGCCGGTTCTGTTCCATAACCGCGCCTGATCAGTCGGGTTGACTGCAGTGGTCATTCGTTCTTTCAGGATCGCAAGAGGGTATTCGTTCTCTTCCAGTTGATCAAAGGAATCAAAGGACCCGGTAATCGGCCTTATGCCGGGCCTGATGATGGTATCCGCATCGTCAGTTAGAATCATTCTGAATTTCCAGGAATCGGCCGCCTGTACCTTTATCAGGATGGAGATGTTCCGGGTTTTGTCTATCCTCACGATGCGCATCTTTCTGAAATTGGACGGGTCATTGCTCAACACCATTCTGCCGTTCAGAAAAAAGCGGTAAGAGCATGGAGAATATATACGGAGTTTTACCGGCCTGTCATAAGAGAAGGAGCATGAAGCATAAGCGATACCGTCGCGTGGAAAGAAATGGCGGCTGAAGTCAACAGTGCCGTCACCGGGAGATGTGTCGATAGTGAGCGAGTCCCCGCCACTGACTCCGACCGAGGTAATTTCCGGTGAAAAGGGATAATCCATGTCGGCAGGTCCGTTCAACCGGTAGGGCCCCCTGATTCGCCAGGCCGACAGGGGGGAGAGCAGCCGGGTGATGCGCAGCGCCTCGGGCCTGTTATAGGGATAGAGAAATTGTTCGTAGGCCAGGAGGAAGAGGAGCAGCCTGCTGTTTTTATCCCGTGAGGCGGGTTCAGCCTCTATGGAAGCCTTTAGTTTCTGCATGGCGTCCATAACCTCGCCGTATCCAACAATACGGGCAAAATCGGCCAGATCAGGGTAATATAGGACCGTGGAGGCTTCTGTGTGATTGTTCAGTATCATGTCCCTGAGACTTACCCACAGGGAGTGGTAATCGCCGGCAGCAAAATCCTGAAACAGTCTGTCTTCGGCTGTATTGAAACTGCTTTTAACCTCTGCTATGCCGCCTGTGACTGTGCAGAGCAGCAGTATGATGGTAATGTAAATTATTTTTTTAATCATGGATGTGCTTGTGAAAATCTATAATGGGCACCGCTAAAAATTTTATTTTATCAATGTTTGTGCCCGCAAGGGAATATCAAATAATGATATATAGAGATTCCCTTATGATAAATCATTATATGCACCGCAGGCCTGGTTGAGGTCAATCACTATTCTGTAAATATTAGCGTAAGGCCACAATGAAATTTCGGAGTTCAGAGTCTCTTGGCAGTTTCACGAAAAAGAACCGACCGGGAAGCCGGTTCTGCAGACTCCAGCGTACGATGTGATAAATTGATACTACGTTTAAATAAAAATTATATAACGAGCCATATCAGGACGATGATGCCGAGAATAATCCGGTAATAACCAAAGGGGCGGAAATCGTGACTGGTAATATATTTCATGAAAAACGCGATTACCATCCATGCGACGAAAAAGGAAACAATAAAGCCAATTGAGAGGGTTACTGCTTCGTGCGCATTCATCGATAAACCGGATTTGAGCAGCGAATATCCCGATGCCGCAACCATGGTAGGAATGGACAGAAAGAAAGAATATTCAACGGCGGCAATGCGCGAAACACCCAGGAGCATGGCGCCTATTATGGTGGCAGCTGATCGCGATGTGCCGGGCACCATCGACAGGCATTGGATAAACCCTATGAGTATTGCCGTTGTATATGTAATTTCTTTTATCGAATTGAATCGGCCTGTTCTATCTCCCCTGTCAATTATAATTAGAAATATCCCCCAGATTATCAGTGTTATCGATACCACGACCGGCGTAAATAAATATTGTTCAATATAATCGTGAACAGCCGCACCAATTACAAGAGCGGGTATCACGCCGACTATCGCTTTTTTCCACGTATCAAAAATATCTTTTCTGTCCGATTCGCTCACTTCTTTTCCGAATGGTATAAGCTTTTTTCTGAAATATATTACAACTGAAAGTATGGCGCCGAGCTGAATGACAATGTCGAACATTTTTGTGAACTGCTCGCCGAAGTAGATATATTTATTTACGATAATCAAATGCCCTGTGGAAGAAACGGGAAGAAATTCCGTGAGGCCTTCCACGATCCCCAGTATTACAGCACTAACTGCATCAGTCATACTATCTCCTGAAATGCTATTTTTGTTTTAGATTTGTATCTTTATTATTAATTCGGATATTTTTGTCAGTGAATCATCCTGTAGATAATTGCATGACGGTTATTTTTTTTTGTTTTTATCCCGTTCGGTTTTAAATCCGTAGGCATATATGAGCAGGATAACCGTACAGGTGCACAGGACAATAATTGCCATGGTATGCTTCACCGGATCATTGAGCTTGGTGATACTGTATCCCAGGGCTGCGATGACCAGGACAATATTTATGTATTTATGAGTATTGTTTCTCTTATACTGTGTCTCCATATGCATCTCCAGGCGTTAATGAGTGTTTATAAAAAGAACTGATGCAGTAAGTTCAAATAAGTATTTCCCCGCAGGCGGTTTGCAGTCTGTGAAGAGCTTTTCTATGATCGGTGTAAAAATTACAATCTGAATCAATACAGCATACACCATGAAAAACATCCTGATCTAAATCAAGAAAAAATTTGGCAGAAAATTGTCATCTGTAAGAAAAAAGGATAGTATGAGAGAAACAGGTAAATATATTTTCGCTTGACGAATAGCACAACCGATTGTGGGATATATGCAGAAGGAGAATGAACAATGAACGCCAGGATGAAACATATTTTTTCCCAGTCAAAGAAGAATACTTTTTATCTAATAATCAGCATACTCGTTGCAGTGGGCGCCGGAGCAGTCATGACCATGGCTTTTCATTTGTGGTACAGTGCGGTCATCGGTGTCGCCGGGCTTGCTCTTCCTTATTTTATTCGCGACTTCATGGTTGATCGTGTGGAAATTATGAGCAGAATTCTTATGTATGCCAGGTACCTTGTGCTTATTCTGATAGCGTCAATGCAGATGCTTTTCGAAGGCGACTATCCCTTTATCTTGCCGGTAGTCGTTTCTTCCTATGCGTTTTACTGTCTTTATATCGGTTCATTCTTCTGGTTGTTCTCTGATGAGCGTATAATCATGATTAAAAAATAATACGGAATGCGACGGATAAAATGAGAATCTGTTTATTCCGGAGAGTGCTTCATGGATAATAAAATTGAGATAGTCTCCCTGGAAGAGAAACCTGATTATGCACCCCTCTGTGCCCATTGGTCCTACACGCAGTGGTACCGGGAACGTGATATTCCCTTTGACCTGAACCTGAAGGCTTATCAGCAGCGCACTATCGGCACAACCATTCCTACGGCCTATGTGGCCACCATCGACACCCTGCCCGTGGGCATGGGATCTCTCAAGGAAAATGATCTCTGGTCGAGACGTGACCTGAATCCCTGGCTTGCATCGCTCTATGTCATGCCGGAATTCCGCGGCATGGGCATCGCCGGGAGGCTTATCGATGCTATAATCACAAAAGCCCGGGATCTGGGATTCGAAAAAATATTTCTTTTCCTCGGTCACAACGAGGAAATGGATCTGGCGCGTTTTTACGAAATGAGGGGATGGCGGTTTCATGAAAGTACCATTGATAATGACGGTAAGGAAACCGACATTTATTTTTATGGACTGAACAAGAGCGACCGGTGACGGAATATAGTAATGCCAATGATACGATATCTGGACAGAGCAGTATGGTTCACGGAATTTTTGTTGAACGCCTGAACCGTTTCGTCGGCATCGTACTTGTCAATGGCAAAGAAGAGAAGATATATATTCCTAATACGGGTCGACTGTCGGAACTTGCCATTTCGGGAGAACCGGTCCTCCTTGTTCCCTCGCAGGGGAAGTATTCCCATAAGCTCCTCTATTTTTATTATAACGGAAAACCGGTCCTTATAGATTCCACTGCCAGCAACGGTATATTCAGTGCGCTGGTCGCTCGCGGTATGGTCCCGGAATTCAGAGGTTTGACCTTTATAAGACGCGAACCCGCCTTTGAGAATCACCGGTTTGATTTTCTTTTTCGGGATGTCGGAGGCAACGCTCTCCTTGTAGAATTGAAATCATGTACCCTGGCCTGGAAGGGCGTCGCATCATTCCCCGACGCCGTGAGTTCCCGGGCTACTGACCATGTCAAGGCTCTGGCACGGGCCGGCGGAGGGACGATGGTCTTTTTCATCCTCCATGAGAATGTGGAGGTCTTTGTTCCCAACTATCATACTGATTTTATTTTTTATGAAACGCTGAAGAAACATTATGCCGCGATCCGTATTCTTGCCTATTCGGTACGATATGATGAAGAATTCGCCATAACATCACTGAATCCAGTTAAGGTAATCATGCCCCCGGTCAGACCCGCAGGTCTGTACTGTCTTGTCTACCGGTACGACGGCTGCGAACGGGCCGGATCAGCGTTAGGCAGTACAGTAGAACTGAAAAAAGGATATTATGTACGCACGGGCGCGAGTGATGATGATGTTTTTCGAGACATTGATCTTCTTAAACGCAAGGCTAGAAGAGTGAAAGGAGAAGGCGAGGATATTTTTGCCGCCATGAAAGTCGTTGCCGACATTCCTTTCGTTGATGAGAGCATTGCTCTTGAGGACCTTCATGATCTTCTGGTGAAAACCGGGGGATCACCGGCAGGCACGTTGGAGTTTATGGAAACGGTTTCGCTCTATTACTTCCGGGACAATCCACTGCGTGATCGCAGCTTCTGGGATCGCGTTCTCGAAATGAGATATGGGAAATACAGGTCATTCTGAATTAGCGTGTGTCTTTTTCGGCCAGCACATAATTTTTATCCCTGAAAAGAGATATGCAGCACTCCACGGCATCGCTGTCATAGAGGGTGCCGCTCCAGTTTCTGATTTCATTCAGGGCTTTTTCAATGCCTAGTGAAGCACGATACGGCCGGTGCGAGGCCATGGCTTCAACTACATCGGCCACGGCCATCAACCGCCCCTCCCTGCTGATATTGTCGCCTGTGAGTCCCCGCGGATAACCGGAACCGTCCATACGTTCGTGATGCTCGTAGACGATGGCGGCCACAGGCCAGGGGAAATCGATGGTCTTTAATATGTCATAGCCGATCTGTACATGACTTTTGACCAGGTTGAATTCTATGGGTGTCAGGCGTGCCGGCTTGCTCAGGATTTCCGCCGGTATCGATATTTTACCCAGATCATGTATCATACCGGCCATGCGGATGCCTTCGATCTTGTCGGCGGAGAATCCCATATGTATTGCCATGTTATGTACCAGGTCTGCTACCCGTCGTTGATGTCCGGCGGTATAGGGGTCCCGGCTCTCCACGGTGCGATCCATGGCCTCGATAATGCCTCCCATGGCTCTTCTCAGATAGGCCAGTGTTTCCTTCAATTTATCATCGGAAAAAACTCTTTCGGTGATATCCCTGAAAACCATGACGGTCCCCAGGGAGCCACCCTTGTCATCTCTGCGGGCGCTGATCTTGTAATCAATGGGGAGGGGATTTCCGGATTTCTGAATTATATAGAGATGGGAATTTTCGTCTTCCCGTGCAAAGCTGTTTATATTCTTCAGTCTTTTCCCTGCCGTGGTCTCTATGTGTATGATACCGCTGAAGTGACTACCCAGTGAGGTATGCAGGTTCTGCCCCGTCATTAATTCCGCCACGGGGTTCATGTATGTTATGGTTTCGTCATGATTGACGACCACGACGGCATCGCCGATGCTGTTTAAAATGGTTGTCATCTGGTATTCGTTTTCCCTGATGGTGTTTTCCAGATCATGCCGGAGTAGCGCCATTTCAATCGCGGTTTTAATATCCTTTTTTGTGAATGGTTTTATTATGTAACCGAAGGGATTTGAAGACATGGCGCGGGTAACTGTTTCATCGTCGGTTGATGTGGTGATGAAAATTACCGGTACGTTGGACTGCCGGTAAATTCTGTCAGCCGCCTCAATGCCGTCGATTTCTCCCTCCAGGGTAATATCCATGAGCACGATATGAGGATCGAGAGTATTTACAGAATTGATCGCCTCTTCGCCTTTTGAAATGATGTCCACGGCGGTGTTACCCAGTTCGATACAAAACCTTTTCATGAGGAGGGCGGTCACATGGTCGTCTTCAACGATAAGAATATTTTTTTTCATGTAGTGGTTGTATGTACCTTTAATGTATACTATTTATAATAGTGAGATTGTATCATCATTCGTAGCTTTCAGCATAAATGATACAAAGAAATATTTCAAGAAAAAACAAGAAATATTTCAGATTAAGGTAATTTATTTCACCTTGCTGTAAAGTGGTTATTTTCATTTTACAGTTTAATATAACAGGCGTGATGAATTCATGTTCAGTATGCGTGACAAAATATACTGGACAAAAAAAATGACAGATACTTTTATGTTTTTTTCTTTTTTATCACTCACCGTGTGTTGGAGGTTTATATGCACAGTCTGGGTATAAATATTGGCTCTTCAAGTATAAAAATCGTACTTCTTGAGGATGATTCTGTTCTCTGGCATGAGGTCGTTGCCCATGAAGGCAATTTTCTCGACACTCTGAAGCAAACATTGAATGATAAACATATACCGCATGATTCAATTTCGCTGGCAACGGGTACCGAAGGACGCTACCTGCTCAACATGAACAACGTCATCGAATCGGTCTGTATAGAAGAGGCGCTGCATGCCCTGGATTACAAGGTCGATGCCGTGGTTTCACTGGGGGGTGAGAATTTTGTCGTGTACACCATTGACAGTGAGGGAAAGATAATTACCAATTTTTCCGGCAACAAGTGCGCATCGGGGACCGGAGAGTTTTTCAAACAGCAGCTTGGTCGTATGAATCTAACGCTCCCCGAGGTTCACACTATTCCCGAAAGCTCCCGCGTTCAGCCCATGGCCTCACGCTGTTCCGTTTTCATGAAAAGCGACTGTACACATAAACTGAACAAGGGGGAAGCTACCAAAGGCGATATCGTTCTTTCTTTGAGCGATGTTATGGCCACAAAGGTTGTTGATTTTCTAAAGCGGGCGAAGATTCAGGACGGTTCAGTCCTTCTTTCCGGCGGTGTGACACGGAACAAATATATAATCCGGTTTCTGAAGGAGAAGCTCCCCAATGTGAAATTTGTCATTCCCGACGAGGCGGCATACTTCGAGGCCTTTGGCGCGGCACTTCTCGCAAGAACAGCCGGCAGCACTTTCCCAGATGAGGAGAACAGGTACAAGCCCAATGTAATCGGCTTTTCACGTCTTCCGGGATTGAAGACCGCCGAAGGGCGTGTTACTTATTTGCAGCCGCGGCGGGGAAAGGCGAAGCCCGGTGGCGAATATATTCTCGGTGTAGACGGCGGTTCCACGACGACAAAGATCGCACTTATTGACATCGAGACCGATGAAATTGTCGCCGAGCATTACGGGAGAACCCACGGAGACCCGGTGCGGGCTCTGAAGAATTGTATAGTTGAAGTAAAGAAACAGCTCAAGGAACAGATCGGCGATGCGCCGATCAGCATAACACTTACTTCCACAACGGGTTCGTCGCGGGAGATCCTGGGCGTATTTCTTGAAACACCGGCCGTATATAACGAGATCATAGCACATGCCGTGGGAACGACCTATTTCAAGGAAGATATTGACACCATATTTGAAATCGGCGGCCAGGACGCCAAGTATGTATACCTGAAGAACAAGGTCCCCATCGACTATGCAATGAATGAGGCCTGCTCGGCCGGAACCGGTTCGTTTATCGAGGAATCGGCCTCGGGGGACCTGAATATCACCAGGGTAGAAGAAATCGGCGAGATAGCGGTCCGGGCCGAATCCCCTCTCAAATTCGGTGAGGCCTGTTCGGCATTTATCAATTCCGACATACGCAAGGCTATACAGCACGGCGCCTCTCGCGAGGACATTACGGCGGGGATCATAACCTCCATTGTCTCCAATTATCTCAACCGGGTTGTGGGCAACAGGGCCATCGGGAAGAACATTGTTCTTCAGGGCGGCGTTGCCAAGAACAGGGCCATTCCGCTGGCATTCGCCATGCTTCTTGACAAGGATATCATCGTGCCTCCCGATCCCGAGCTCCTGGGGTGCTTCGGTGTGGGTATTCTTGCCAGGCAAAAGTTTAATGACGGCTTCATAGAAAAGGCCTCCTATGACCTGGACAAGATGCTGGCCTCGGAAATCGTCTATGAACGTGAGTTCAACTGCAAGGCCTGCGAGAATCTCTGTTCCATCAGGGTGCTCAATGTAAACGGCAACAAATATATGTTCGGCGGACGATGTAACAAGTACACCAATATACGAAGAAAGAAAACATTTGATGAATCCGGTGTCTTCAACTATATAGACAGACGAGAAGAGCTTCTGTTTCAGGTTTGCGCACCCGCGCCCGGTTCACTGGAGCGCAAGCGCGACTATGTGGTGGGAGTTCCCAGGGCCTTTTCCGTGTACACCCTCTGGCCCCTCTACTCCTGGTTTTTTCATGAGTTGGGCATCGAAACAAAACTTTCCGAAACCATCGAGCATGAGGGCATAGCCAGAACAGAGGGAGCGTACTGCTTCCCTGCCGAAATCGCCCACGGGGCCGTTCAGTCCATCATCAACAGCGGCACCGATTATATCTTTGTTCCCCATTTCCGCGACATGCCCAGCTACGAGGAGGATGTCCATGCAAACTTCTGTCCCATCACGCAAAGCCTTCCTTACTATATAAAAAAGGCCTTCACCGATGTGCCCGAGGACCGGCTGCTGGCGCCTGTGGTCACCTTCAAGTACGGCATCGAAAAGGCCCTGGAGGGATTTATCGCCATGGGGAAACAGCTCGGTATCGGCGAGTCCGAAGTGCGCAAAGCCTTCAAGATCGCCAATGCCAAGCAGCTGGAGTTCGGCGATAAATACAAGGCCATGGGAGCCGAGGCCCTTGAGGCCGCGAGAAAGGCCGAGCGCCCCGTCATAGCACTGCTGGGAAGACCGTATAATGCCTTCACGCGCGACGCCAACATGGGGATACCCCTGAAGTTTACCAGCCGGGGATATTCCGTGATTCCCTTCGACATGCTTCCTTTTGAAGACACGAAGATTTTCAGCAACATGTACTGGTATTACGGTCAGCAGGATATGAAGGCCAGCGCCTTTCTTAAGAAGGAAGATAATATTTTCGTAACTTATATTACGAATTTTTCCTGCGCTCCCGATTCCTTCATGCTTCACTACATACGGTGGTACATGGGCATGAAGCCCTTCCTGGTTCTGGAACTGGATTCCCATTCCGCCGATGCCGGTGTTGACACGCGGGTTGAGGCTTTCCTTGATATCATTGAAGGCTACCGGAACATTTCATCCAGTGAAGAGGAGCGGTATGATAACGGACTCCGTTTCATCAATAACGGAAAAGACCCCCTGCATCTCATGGATATTCATGGCAATAAAAGGATCGATATCTTCGGCAACAATAAAGTTAAGATGCTTCTCTCCAATATGGGCAGGCTCTCCTCGGAGCTTCTCGCAGCAACCTTGAGGAGCGCCAATGTCAACGCCGAGGCCATGCCGCTTCCCGATGCCTATACGCTGCAGCTGGCGAGAAGCTACATGTCGGGCAAGGAATGCCTGCCTTCGCAGCTGGTTCTGGGGGCGGCCCTCAAGTACCTTACATCGGAAAAGTACCGGAAGGATGAAATATATCTCCTTTTTGTGCCAACGACAACCGGCCCATGCCGGACCGGCCAGTACTTCGTGTTCTATGAAAATCTTTTCAAGGATCTCAGGATTGAGAACGTTGTCGTGGTGACGCTGGACTCGGAAAATTCCTATAATGAACTGGGTTCGAAGTTTTCCAGGCATGCCTGGTGGGGGCTGGTGGCAGCCGATTTTATGAAGGACATCGAGACATCGCTGCGTACCTGCGCCGTGGATCCCCTGGCAGCCATTGCAAAATATGATGAGCTCTGGCAGGAACTCATCGATATCGCCGAGACCGACACGAGTAAAATTATTCCTGCCATGAAGAGGATCGCTGGAGAGATAGCCAAAATTCCGCTGAAACAGAAGATGAAGGACGCACCGAAGGTTCTGGTCGTGGGCGAGATATACGTGCGGCGTGACGACTTCGCCGTTGATGAACTTATCCGCCTCATGAGCAGGAAGGGCATTATTGCCAAGGTGTCGGGCATCACGGAATGGATCTATTACTGCGACTACATGCGGCGCTATGAAATTGTGAAGCGCCTGAAGCTTATTCCCTGGTACAGCCGGTATTTCTCAAAGGATTTCAGGGACCTCATCCTCTTTGGAATAGAGGCGAAGTGGAAACACAGCGTGGAACATAAGGTGAAAAAAGCCCTGGAATCCA
Source organism: Spirochaetae bacterium HGW-Spirochaetae-1 (assembly GCA_002839375.1). NCBI lineage: Bacteria > Pseudomonadati > Spirochaetota > Spirochaetae bacterium HGW-Spirochaetae-1. Next base: position 101,923 of record PGXY01000001.1, read on the forward strand.
CAGAGCTTATCCCCGAGACTCCCCATGATATGGACAAAATTATGGGCAACGCCTTTGATCATTTTGTCACATCGGAACTCGAATCGGAAATTTCAATTTCAAGCGGCGTGGCATCAACAGCTCTCATGGGCGATTTTTCCGGTGTGGTTAACATATCCCCCTTCGCCTGTCTCATAGGCAGGGTCATAGAGGGTCTGGTGACTCCCTGGGCCAGGGAGCGCCTCTATCCCATCATATCCGTGGAAATTGACGGTGATATACTTCCTCCCAATATCATTAACAAGCTGGATATTTTCATGCTCAATGTTCTCCGTTTCAGGAATAACCCCGATGCCATGGACCTGGTGGAAAAAGAGGGGGAACAGGATACATCCCTGACCAGAAAGGTAATACGACTGAGTTGAAATACGGTGCAAGAGGACGGTGGTTAGCTGCTCCTTTATAGCATAGGTTTCTCTATCACACCCCTACCATCCTCCCCCATCAAGGGGGAGGGGTTTATCTTTTATTTATTGTCTATTTTCGGTTTTACATCACCCATGTTCAAATCGTTGAGTATTTGATTTCTATCATTCTGGAATTTTCCCATTATCTTTTCATAGGCCTTGCGATGGGCTTCCCTGACAGCCTGAATTGCCTCATAGTTTTTTTTCTGCTGTTCAAGGACTTTATTCGATTCCTCTTTCAGTTTTTTGAACTTCTTGTAGATCGAGTTGTTTCTCGCTTCAAAGTCCTTCATGATATTTTCCAGTGAAGCGCTGGAGGCCTCATTGAGAAGAAGATCGTTCTGGATGGACTCTTCGGCGGTATCGATATTCTCACCGGCCTTTTCAAGGCTTTTCTGGTCTCCGGCTTTTTTAACCATTTTTTTATAGGTGTCCATGGAATCGCTGGTACTTTTATTTCTTACCCTGAAGGTGCTGACATGGGCGTCGTACTGATCACTTTTTTCTTCAGGATTTTCCACGAGCTCTTTATTCTTTTCAGCCTGCCAGTTCTCCACTGTTGAATCATCGGCGGCCTTTTCCGGTTTCTGTGAAACAATGGTGTCGGCCCTTTCATCGGGATTGAGCTCCATGGAACCATAGGGATTGTCCAGGGCGAGTTTTCCCTCGGCGAGATCAATACGTGAATCGCCGCCGTCGCTGACGGAAACCGTGAATTCCGTTCCCCGGACAGCGCAGATGATGGTGGGCGTATAAACCTTGTGACTGCCTTTTTTCAGCTTTTCGAATTTACCCGTGATATTCCCGGAGATAAGCGAGATACTGTCTGAATCCTTTATGTTTTGGCTCCCAACCCGGACCGTGCTTTTTTCAAGGACGGTTATTTTGCTGCCATCCTGGTATACGAGCTCCACGGTGGATTTTGCACCGGTCTTGATACTATCACCGCTATTGATCTCTGTTCCCATGGTGATATCAATTTTTTTGTTGTCTCTTACGGCACTGACATCACCAATATAAAATGATACGGACAGTGCCATGAGTTGAAGCGGAACTATGAGCATGGTGCAAACAACAATCGCAATCATCATTCCTTTTTCTTTTATCATATTTCCTCCCTGTAATTTTATCAATTTTAATAATATTTCATTCAGATTCCTTATAATATAATACAATATCAAAGGAACCGGTATAAAGCAAGGCATTTACAGGCCATTGCAATATAAACGAATCCCCCACCAGTATGCCGGGTGCCTGAACTCCTTTTTATCTTTCAGGGACTGTATCGCCTTTTCAAAAGATATGCGGATGTCGCCACCCCTGGCCAGTTGTGCATACAGTGAATTGATGAACCATGCATTGTTATTGTCATGGACCGTACTGTTGTTGAAAATGATAAAATTAATGCCCAGCTGTGAGTTTGTGAGGGAAAAAATACCAGGACCTGATCCGGTGAGATCGAGGAATGGGAGATACAGGCTCGTACTTCGCTTTGCGATTTCACCAAAATTTGTATCCTCGCAGTATAGTATCCTCTCGTCCTGATTATAGAGAACCGGATCAAAGAGGTGGGCGATACTGCCGGTCGCTATGCCGGAAGAGAGGGGTAGACCGCTTTCCCGCAGGGCTATTTCTTCAACACCGGTAAAAATTTTATCCCTGCTCCTGCCAATGATTTCGACGCTCCGGACATTTGGAGAAATATTTTTCAATGCCGTTGCCAGCGATGGAAGGAAATAGACTCCGTGCGTTTCAACGAGGAAATTTTTTTCCCCCATGATTTCAAAGGGAACCTGTTCCATGAATTCATCGGTAATAAAAATTATTGTTTTTTTATCCTTATAATATTTCTTTAAAGATGTAAATATTCTGTCCAGTGCGAGTGACGTGTTGGCCGTATTTTGCAGAGAAAGGAGGTTTTCTTTATACCGTGCAAGCTCATCTGTCAGCCCGGGGATCACGTCTTTGATTATTTCCGTGTTTTTAGCAGTTTTCGTCAAAATCCAGGCAAAGATATCCTTCTTGTTTTTTGTGATGCAGATCAGGACCGCATCGGAAGGTATTTTTTTCTGTATTTCCACGAATGGAAGGGAACGAATGGTTTTAAGCTGGCCGGTCGTGGCGGCATATTTTAATCGTGCCGAGATATGCTTTTTCATATCTGAATATAGCAGGGCATCGGTCCTGTTGCCGGTTTTCATTTTATAATTTATGTACTCATCGATGACCTCTTCCAGAAGATCAACGGATGTGATGGAGCCGTACAGCCCGGGATCCGAATCCAGCCGGTCCATGGCCGTTTGGAAGAGCTGTTCGAAAAGCCTGCCTTCCTCCGCCGTGGCAGTTTTTAACGTTGCCAGCCTGTTGAGTTCCAGGCGTGTCTGCAATAGAAGGAGAGTAAAGGCATGAACGCCTGACAGGGTTTTATCCAGGAGAAGTTCACTGATGCGATTCTCAGCGCGTTCTTTTTGTACCAGCCTGGTTTCGCATTCCAGCAGGAGAATCTGAATCTCCTGAAAGAAACGCTCATCCCTGCCAGTCATTTGTTCCAGCTCCAGCGTGTTTTTATAGGCGTCGGAATAGAGGCCCTGTCGGGCAAGGATATTCCCCCTGTTTAGCATCAGTTCCTTTGTCAGGTTGATGTTTCCCCTGTCCTGTAAGCGGGCCAGCAAAGAATCAATAATCTCAATGGCATGTGTCGGTTCGCCGGCGCCGGTATAAAGCCGGGAGAGCGTTTTCAGCAGGAGAATCGCATCAAGACGGGATGTATTGCCCCACAGGCTGTCTATGTCCATGTTTTCAAGTGAGGACATTATATCAGATTCGAGGTTTCTATGGCGGGACTGTTCCAGGAGAACTGTCCAGGCAGGTGCTGTGAGACGGTCGAATCCTCCCAGTGACACGGAATACTCGAGAAGACGGCGAGGGGATATTTTCTCATTGGTAAGGAGTTCATCTCCTGTATTTACGATACCGGCTGCACGTTCTGACTGGCCGGCTATGGAATTTTTCGATCCCCCGAGAAAGCCGTAGCTGATGGTTTCACGATCCGACATGGGGAAGTCACCCTGCCGGTTTTTCAATATGGAACGGGCCGTATCGCGGCCTTCGAGCATAAGAAGGTATTCGGCAAAGAGAAGCTGCAGCCTTCCCATGGGCAGGACTTGTTTATGTCCGTCCATTTCAGGGGAGTCGGCATTGTCAGAACTTTCCAGCTCTCTGTATAATTTTAACGATTTATCCAGGGACCCTGCTGCAGCCTCAATAATTGCATCGAAGATACCTGTCTCGGCGTATGTCCGCAAACGGGGATTGTTTTGCAGGACCTGTGAGGCCGATGCAATATCACCCTGGTAAAGATCAAGATATATTTTCAGTATGAGCAGCGGTTCCGTGGGGACAGCGTCACCGGAAAACGATGACAGGACGTTTTTTACCAGGTCTGAAGCCTTTACAATATCTCCCTGGAGCAGGTGCAGTATGGCGCCGTCGCAGGCATACCGAATTTCCGTTTCCGTGTCTTTGCGGGAAAGTTCATGCCATCGGTTCAGCTCGATGCGGGCCAATTCATAGGAGCCTGCCGAAACATAGTGATCATGCTTTTCCATTGCCTCGGCGGCTTTTTTCAACTTTTCTTTCTCGTTGAGGACGATTCCTTTTCCGCCGATGAAATGGCCGAAGGGAAGAACTACTAATCCGGTTTCAGCACGGTCTGCCAGAGAGGGAAACCCTCCTCCGGCAACAAGCCTGATTGTTGCGGCAAGATCTGATTGGCCGGATCGCAACGTTATGATCGTTGAGGGAATATCTGCATAGAGTGATGCCTCGAAGAATGAAATTATCGATTCATAGCCCAGGTCCTGGATATTTTTTATGATCAGAGCCGGCTTCAGTTTTGTGTTGAAGAGGATTGCGGGAGTGAAGAGTTCATTCTCCCCTTCATCAACAAGGAGGGAAAAGGGCGTGTAATCAACGGGTTCCTTTTTGTATTCAGTTACGGGAAGCGATTTCGATGACAGGTGCCCGGCAAGGCCGGTCCCTGTATAAAAAACATTGTAGAGGGGACGGTCCTGCTCCCGGCGGCAGTATGCTATGGAGTTCACTGAAGGAACGAAGGTACACCGGGGGAACCGGGGAGCCGGTGAGGATTCTCTGAGAATGCGCATGATGCTCTGATTGAAAACTACATAGATATTTTTGCCGCCGCCGGTTTTCTCAAGGAAGGCTGTTATACGGCTTGCAAGGTCTGCGCTATCACCGGTATTGGCGCCGATCGTGGTGAATGTTATGGTACCTTCCTTTATGATCCACGCATGGAGTTTGTTTTTTGCGAGGAAAAACGAAACAGCCTGAACGCTTTTGTCGGGAAGGCTTTCGGAATTATGCATGGAAAGATATGATGCCAGAAGCGGCCTGTCTTTCCGAAGATTACGCGTAAATGTATCCAGTTCATTTTTCCGGCTTTCGAGGTTTTTTGTCTGCAGCGCCCTGACTCCCTCGTCAAGGTTTTCATCCTGTGAAGATATCTCGTTCATGGATCGGCGGATTTCCGCCAGAATTTTCTGATACCGGTGATAAGCGCGAACATCATTTTTATCGCTGAAATCCGGTGATAACCTGTTTATGACGATGATTTTTACTGCGGCATATTGTCTTTCCGACAGATGGAATGCATTTTTCCACTTGCCCGCCTGAATGTATATTTCGGCCAGACTGTCATAGAGGTTTTCGATTTTGCTCAGGCTGTCAGAATAAAAAACAGGATATTTCTCCACCAGTGAAAGCGCCTTTTCATAATAATCGGCGGCTACGGTGAGGAAATCATCACCTTCGACGGACCTGCCCTGTTCCTTCAGGAAACGGGCCGTTTCAAGGTACGTCGAGAACTGGAGCAGAATGGATTGACGGCTGTCGGCCAGTGTTACGGCATCACTATACATGGCATAGGCCTTATCGTAAGCGCCCATTCTGGTATAGCAGACAGCGGCATTCAATAAGAGTTTAACCTGAAGTCCGGGGTTCTGGCGGTTTTCCGCCTCCTCCCGTGATGATTGAAAGGCCGAGAGGGCCTCGTTGTATATTGAGAAAAGCCCTTCGTGATTTTTATAAATTTTATAAGCGTCATCGGTTGCGCCGGTCAGAAGGTTCATGCGGGTCAGTTCCGCTTTATAGAACAGCAGTATTCCCCGGGCCACATCGAGGCGGTAGTATGTCTGGCGGGATTCCCGGGAAATCTCTTCGCGCAGGGCATCCTCCTCGCTCTTCAGGATCTTTCGGTTCTGACTTTTTGCCTCTTTTGACAGTTCATCGTATCGTATGGTATAGAGATTATTTTCATATCCCTGACGATAGGACGTGATCCGGTCGATCATGGCGTCGGCATCTTTCAGCGGATTCTGAATGAGGCCGGGTTTGTTCTCTATTGAAAAGGCAAAGAGGGTTGTCAGGTTGAGAATAGATGTAAGGGCGCCCTCGGGGCTGCCTGTCTTCATGGCGAGTTTCCAGGCATTTTCAAAATGCTCGCGCGATTGCATGTAGTTGCCCGATTTGAAACTGTAATATCCCAGGTTATTGTGAGTGGTGATGAGAGATTCGAGGTCGACCTGAGTGTCGCGCTTTTCCAGGTATTTAATTTTCTTTTCCAGAAATTGGGCGGCCTTGCCGTAGTTTCCCGTGTCGGCATGAATGGATTCCAGCAGGGAGAGGTTGAGGAGCCTTTTACTGCGGGTGTCGAGTTTTGTGAAAAATTTACTTTCACCGATTACAGCGTTGTCCAGACCGAGATCATAGAAGGAAAAGGGAATAATATCAAAAAAACGGAACTGAAATTTGTACGTTTGTTCGTCATCGGGATACCTGTTCAGGAGAAGACTGGCCTGTTCAAGGTATCTGATAGCGCTGTCATAATCGCCAGATTCCCGATGGCACTGAGCAATTTCCTGGAGATACCGGGCCCTGTCTATTCTTATCCGGTATTTCGAAGCGAAGGAGAGGATCTTCTGATACCAGTCTATGGCTTCCCCGTAGTTTTCCTCCCAGCGGAAAAAGAGGGCATAATATTTATAAAGGGTAATGAGCTGATTTTTATACCGGGATATGTTGCTGCCCTGGGAGAGTGATTCATATATGAAGAGGGATTTTCGTATCTCCCGGCGCCCCTTTTCGATTTCATCGTTCTGCCAGTAGCAGTAACCCAGGTGAAAATAGAAGAGAGCCTCTTCGATTTTTGAATTGAAGCTTGTCTTATATTTCTGTGTCATGGCGTAATGGTTGAGCGCTTCGGGATAATTGTTGAGAAGAAAGTAATTGTTCGCCATATTGAGATGAATATTCCCTTCTTTTTCTCCGTGAATCGTCTCATTGTTGATGTCAAGGGCAAGTTCCAGTATGGAGATATTTTTTTCCCACAGAAAAGAAGGGAAATACCTGTTGAAAAGCCTTTCATTTTCGCCCTTGTCTTCCGAACGGCGAAGATCGACATACTGGTAGATCCAGCTTTTCAAAATATGCGATTCGATGAAGGTGTCATCGATAAAAACAGCCCAGTCGATGTGGGCGATGGCCTCGGAAAAATTGGCCAGCAGGGCTTGCAGCCCCACAGCCTCCTGAGGGTTTTTAACCTGTTTTTTATACTCCTGTTGAAGGGCTTTCAGGGTATAGATATATCCAAGACCATACAGGTGGGCCTTGTCGAAATCCATCCGTGCCTTGGTGAGCCCATCGCTGTATTTTTTCTCCAGTTCCCTGATTCCTTCGTCTTTCTTAAGCTGTGTGCTGGCATTAATATAATAGATATGGGCCCGCGGGCCATACTCGTCATAGAGATCATCAAAGGCCCTTTTGCGGTGTACTACACTCATGAGCGTGGCATATTTGTCATAGAGTTCCACTGCTCCACTGAAATCTCCCGAGCTCTCGGCTCTTTGACCGTATTCTTCGTAAAAATTGATGAGCCACTTAAGGCGGTCCCGGTAATCGGGTTCATGCCACAGGAAGAGATAACCCCGTGCTGCGGTAGCGAAATAAATTTCCGCCTCACGGAAATGTTTTTGTCTCAGGGCCAATTCTCCCAGGAGTATTTGTGAACGATAAAAGAGGAGTTCGATATTGCGCGTTGATTTCAAAGTTTCCTTGAGATATTTTTCCGCTTCTTCGTTTCGGTTCCGCTGCATGGCCGTTACTGCCAGCGTATAGTTGAAAAAGGATTTCAGCTGTGGAGTTTGATCATGAGTTGAAAGCAACTTCCTGAGAATGCCGTCTTTATGTGCCGTGTTTTTTTCTTTTTCATACAGGCTAACCAGGTACTTGGTGAGCTGTACCCTGTTATACGATGATCCGCTTGTCAGAATGTAAAGCGTTGACGGTGACAGCGTATCTTGCATTCTGTCATTCTCAAGAAACGCTTTTCTGAAATGAACGGACTCTATGCCCTTATAGGATGGATATTCCCGGATAATCCTGTCATATGCCGATACGGCCGATGACTTCTCGCCCCACGCCAGTTCCTCGGTTCCCAGTTCTTCCAGTAGATAGGGCATATATCGTTTTTCATTGTTATTTTTTTCGATTCTCTTTATGGCATCATGCAGGACGGACAGGGTGCTTTTCCCCTGAACCCGGTTTTTTGCCATGGCATGGAGAGCCGATATGTAAGGATCGCCGTCACTGGACATTTTTTTCAGAAGTCCCAGGTATCGTTCTTTTGCCGCTGTCTCCCGGGATTCCCCGACAAGAAGGGCAAGGGCCCTGGCCGAATAAATCCTGGCATTCATGTCTTTCTGGTTCCGGAAAAACTGGTGCACCCTTTCAAGGGCCAGCAGGTATTTTCCCTCATCCTGGAATTCTTCTCGATAGCGCTGGGCCAGGGTATACTGGGAATAGGAGTCTCCTTTTTTCGGGATGATGCCGTTTTCCGGGATGATGTTCAGGTTGATGTTATCACCCTGCTGATTGGAGTAAAGAAGAATGGCATCATATGTTTTAGATTTGAAAACTTTGATGGGCAGCCACCGGGCATTGAAGGACGACTGGGTATAAAGGGTCAGGGGATATTCCTCGCCGGTCCTGGTGTTATGATACTGCAGAACAGCGTTGTCTTTCAGGTCTATGCTGCCATTGCCATTGGTATCCCGGTCGATAAGGGTATATATGATTTCATCCGTATCGGCAAGATAGGACGGGAAGAGCACTATCCCCCGTGAAGTGATGAGTTTTTTCTCTTTTCCTGTTTCAAGGTGCACCGAGTAGATGTCGCCCCCGGGATTGTCGTCGCGGTAGGAGATAAATATCACATCTTTCCCGTCGGCGGAAAAACGGGGATACACGCCGCCCTTTTCGGTAATTTTGCGGGGACGGTCCCCGTCATCCTCCATAAGCCAGATATTCTCAATGCCATCCCTTTTTGAAGAGAAAACGATGAATTTTCCGTTGGGAGACCAGCAGGGGCCGGCATCTCGTGATATAAGAATCGTGCCTGCCGACGGGTCCTGTATCTGTGTGAGGTTGCGGGCCGAACTGTCCTGGGACGGCAGGCGGGAAACGGATTGTTTCGCCTTGTTGATTATATTTTTTGCATCGAGCTTAATGAGGTAAATGTCGCCTTCAGGGTCCTCGCGGTTTGAAACAAAGGCCACCCGCTTGCCGTCGGGAGACACCACGGGCTCCGAATCCTTCGAGGCATGATGGGTGAGACGCACCGTGGTTATGCCGTCGAGCTCACGCAGGTAAATATCAAAGTTGCCGTTTTCGCGGTTGGATGCATAGTACAGGTAATCACCGTCGGGAGAAATATCTCCTTCGGTTTCAATGGATCGTTCAACCGTGACGGGAATCACTTCGCCTACGTCATATCGAAACTCCTTGTCCATGATGGCCTTGTAGCTGAAGCTGACCTCATCGCCCTTTTTATTTTCGCAGGTGATAATGAAGGGGAAAAGGATCGTATAGATAAATATAAGGAAAGAAAGCTTTTTCATTTTCTGCCCCACCTTCCATTGTCATCCTGTATCCATTCGTTTTTTAGTGCCAGGGCCCTCTGTTCTTTGGCGAACTGGTTTCCAAAGGAAGCGATTTCTTCTTCCGTTGCCTCGCGCTTCAGGGCCAGGAAGGTGCTTCGTCTGAATATAGTCATGCGTGCGTCGTTTTCATTTTTTATCACACTGAGAAGGATCTCCCTGCGATCCCTGTTCTTTTCGTATTCATCGACAGGTATATACTGGACAAGTCCCGTGCGTGTCTCGCCCAGGGACCCTTCCTTTTTATACGCCGATATTTTTTCCAGGTGGAATTCCCGGATCTTCAGGGCCATAAAGAGCTCCTGGTCGGCGCTTGCGGCCGGTTTGGCCTGTTCCGTTTCGCGGGGAAGGGTCTTGACCGATGAGACAGCCCAGGCGTCCTTTTCTACCTCGTTGTAGTCTCCCGTGATCTGGCGTTCTATGACGGTCTTTTCTCCCGTGATGTGAATAGCCGGCGGCTTGATGCTGATGCAGCTGGGAAAGTTGGGAGTTGATGAACAACCGCCGAATATAAACAGGCACAGGGAAAATAGTATCGATATAATCATGGTTCTCATAATCATTCTCCTTCTCTCACTCTTCGTAGATACTCCTGGATGGGCATCCTGTCAAAAGTGATTTCATCCTTGTCAATTTTAATAATGGGGCGGAAAAAACCCTGTGAAATTTTTACCGTGGTATACACGTTGCCCTTGTCCAGTGAGAAGTTAAAGCCTTTGACTTTAACGGTATTGTCTACCACGGCCTGGGTCAGGTTCCCCAGCTTCGATTTGCCTTTTTCCTCGCTGAGGCCCTTCATGAGCTTTCCGGCAAACTCTTTGCCGATTTTGTAAATATTAATATAGCCCCGGGCATCGAGTTGCTTTTTGATGTTCACATTACGGCCCGTGAAATTGGCTGTAAGGGAAAGCTCGGCGTCCCTGGCCTTTTTGCCGGTTCTCCATTCATCGAGCTTCCCGATATCCACATTGGTCAGGTCAACGATGAGCTTGTACTCCATGTTTGCCGGTTTCATATCGGCCATGTTGAAGAGGATGCTCCGTGCCTGGAGCGATCCGTCCATGACATAGGCCTTCATATTGGATATCTCGAAAATGTTGTTGCGGAAGGCCATGAAGGCCTGGAAATCCTTCATGTATTCAAAGGTCACATTTCGGGCAGGGTGTTTTCCCTTGATTGAGCTGATGGTGAAATTTGGCTTTTCCCTGAAGTTATCATTGTCTATGAGCTGGTCCTTGCCCACGCTCAGGAGGGACTCACTCTGTTTCCTGGCGGCGAAGGCATACCGGAAGGGAAAGTCCAGGTTGAAACCACGGACCTCGGTTTTTTTCTTTGCGCTGGATGCATTGAAGTTATCTATCTTAAGCAACCCTGCGGCATTACCGCTGTCCAGGTCGCCTGTGATCCTCGTGGAGAGATCCATCATCCCCGACACGAACCAGTCGTCGTAGATGTTCCTCTTTTCCGGGGAATCGAATTTCATGGTAAGGTGGATGTCCGAATCGGAAAAGGGAGCCTTCTGCATCTCAAGAAAGCCCCGGGCCTGGAAAGAGGAGTTCCAGGTTTTACTGCCCAGGGCTACATTTTTAATTATGATTTTTTTTCTCACCTGGTCCTGCACCACCTGCGCTGACAGCCGGAGGTCCATGAGGTCATAGTCGGGTATCTTCGCCAGCATCTGCAGGTCGGCCGCCATTGCTTCCCGGGACTGGCTGAAGTCCAGGTCAATGTTCATGGTCACGGGATTTTTCAGTGGAATGGATGATATTTTCTTATGATACCGGTCCGGTGTCATGGAGAGCAGGGGGTCGCGGGAAAAGGTGATATCTTCCACATGCAGAACCGCCTTCAGTGTGTCGCCCAGGAAAGCCCGTCCCCTGGTCCGGAATGACAGGGCGGAGCGGCCCGAGGCGGGTTCAAAAAACCGGAAGGAAATGCCCTTGATCAGAACCGCACGGAAGCTCTCCGTTACGGACATTTCAGCGGTGAGGTCCAGCCCGTTGTCACCGGACTTGCCTCCCTGGTATGTGTAGAAGAGATGGGGAACCTTCAGCGACGTATTCAGATCGACATCATCCCCTCTTTTCCTCGCCGTATAGGAGAGATTCATATAAGGGATGGAGACGTCTGCTGACGGCGACGGGACCCGGGCGTAGAAGTTTTTCAGCACCACGGACCCGTCCAGAGTCAGGGCTGAAGCAGTGCCGCTGATCTTCAGGGGCATGAAGGAGATGCTGCCGCCGAAGCGGGTCTTGCGGTCGCCGGTAATGATGGCATAATAGGGATATAACTCATCGATGAGGATGGTGCTCTCACTCATCTGCAGGTCAAGCAAGGCGTTTTTCGTCACATTCCGGATCTCGCCGCCCAGGTATATCCACCGCCGGCTTTTGAAAGTGATACTCAGGTTGTTGATGGCCAGGTAATCATTCAAAGGATTATAATATATGTTATATGAGACAAGAAAATTGAGAGGGGCAAGATGGGACTGTTTGAAGCGCACCGGCGTCCGGTAGGTGCCCAGTTTAAGCTGACTGTTAAAGCGCGGAGGCTGTCCTTTCCCATTGGCAAAATTGAGTTTCCACATAACAATAAGGGGCGGGCTTACTTCGGCATCGCGGGAATAGAATGACACGTCCAGTTCTTCCCGGGGGTTCAGGCTCATTTCCATGGTTTCCAGGAGGCGCAGGGCCTCCAGGGAGAGTGGAAGTCTCTTAAAGGGCGGAACACGCATGTCGGCCGTGAAGGTCAGGCCCTTCATGGACGCGTCGAACCCGCTTCCCCGGACATGGACATCCATGTCCTTAAGGATGAAATGCAACAAAAAATCCAGTGAGATAGGGAAGGATATCTCTTTTGCCAGGGGACCGCCTGTATCTTTCTTGGCACTGGTTTTTTTTTCAGGCTTTTTATCCCCCGCCTTCATGAGAACGTCGGTATTCCATCGCCCCTTTTTTTCCACGAGGTAAATCTTCGGCTCATAAATGCCTATTTCGGGGAAACGGACACTGCCCGTGAAGAGGCGGAAGAAGCTGTATTTGAAGACCAGTTTTTTAATACTGACAAAGGTACTCCGGTCGAATTCCGTGCCGTTTTTTATAACCAGGTCTTCCATGACAAAACCGCTATAAGGGCTGAATTCCCGCACCGCAACGGTCAGGGTGCCGTGGGAGCTCTTGTTGAAGGTATCCGTCATAAGGGACTGCACCCTGCCGGGAGTGAGATATATCTTCAGGAAAAGGAGGGTCAGGGCAATGATAATACCCAGGGCCAGGGGAATTCTTATAAACAGGGTCTTCAGCACCTGTTTCAGTATTTTATTCCTTCTATCATCGGGAAGGGGCGGCCTGTTGTTTTTTTCTTCCATTTCATCCATTTCTTTTATACCGGGTGGTCCATTTTTACAATTTGCAATAAGGAGAAAAGTATTCTTCCGATTCCAGGTTGGCAAGTAAAAATTGATCTAATAGTGTGAAGAGATCGCTATTCATAGTATAACATCAGGAACGGTTCCATGCAATTGATCCGCATAAAAATATTAAGGAATACTATCAATATTAACCTCAGGGTACATGGCCATGGGATTACTTCAATGGACAGGTATAAAATTACGGAAAAGGCTTGCAGGATAGTGATAATTTTTGTATATTTTCACGATGCTTTTGTCAGCAAAAACTTCTTGCTAAAATAGTCAACTGTTACGATAATGTACAGAGAAGAGTATTTGTAGACTTTCACCGGGAAAAATTTAAAAGGCAACAATGAAATTTAAAATAAAAGATTTATCCAGCAGACTTAGAATGAAAATTATGGAAAGTTTTTATGTTTTCCGCAAGAAGGCCATCCGGTACTGGGACGGCTATGTGGAGAAAGGCCATGAAAAAATGACCATTATGTTCATTCCCCACAACGAGAAGAATATCTTCAATTTTCAGATATCCAAGTTCACCATATCATTTTTTGTATTCCTTTTTGTTGTCATCATTGTCACGTCATCCTATGCCCTGATAAAAAATGCCGCGGTGAAACGTGAGGAGCAGCGCCTCATGATGACCTATGAGGATATCCGGTCCCATCTCATTCGTTTTGAGAAGCTGACAAACGACGTGGAAACTCTCATGGAGGATGTGAAGCCTGAAGTGGAGGAGCTCTATGAGCTGGCCGCCGGTACTGACGATGTGGATAAACTCTGGACCGTAGAAGACTTCGATAAAGAGGATATGGAAGCGCTGAAGAAAATGAAAAATATCCTGCCCGATGAGATATTCACTATAAAGGAACTGCAGAAGGACCTGGTCTGCACCACCAATACAATCAAGACGGTGAAAAATTTTATCGATGTCCGCAGCAAGGTTATTCAGGATACACCATCGATAATATCAAACTCCGGTCACATAACGTCTCTTTTCGGATGGCGCCGTTCCCCCTTCGGCCACGGCAGGGATTTTCATACGGGCATCGATATCGCCGCTGCCAGCGGTACCGTTATCCAGGCCACGGCTCCGGGCGTCATAATGTCGGCGGGATGGGGTGGTGGATACGGACACATGATTCGCATTCAGCATAAATACGGTTTTGAGACCATATACGGGCACTGCCGGTCGATCATCGTGGCCCAGGGTCAATCCGTTAAAAAGGGACAGATCATCGGCTATGTGGGACAGACGGGAAACGCCACGGGAAATCACTGTCACTATGAGATTCGTCTGGGCGGCATACCCATCAATCCCTATCCTTATATGAGCAGAATCTGGTAATTCGCTGCTGCAGTCTTAATAAACAGGCACCAGTAAGGGAAAAATCCTCCGGGCTGAAATCCCGCCTCGTCATATTTCTGTTGCAAAAAAGACCGATACCATGAAAATAGATCCATGTGGAAAAGGCCCTACACTGTCCTCCTTACACTCTCCATCGGCGCTGTAGTCTTTGCGCTGACTTACGCGTATACGGAAAACAAAGGATTTAAAACACAGCTCGAGGATTACATTGAACGTCATGCCATTGCTGAAACGGCGGAATCTGCTGAAATTAAAAATGACGAGGATAACACTTATTCATCGACAGTGATTATCCTCCCGCCGATTTCCATGGGCACGGATTACCGGGAAGGCGACTGGGACCGGTATATCGTTGCTCCGGGATACCGGTCCATGGAAGATCGGCAGGGCGTCACTACGCTATATCGCGGCGCTGACACGGAGTTTATATCCTACGGTTCCATGAAGCTCAATCTTGCTTATGGGGGTTCCGTTTTTGCCAATGATAAATACCGCCTCTCCGATCAGGACAGGGCGACCTCATCCCTGGTGCAGTCGGGATTCATGCCGGAACAGGAAATGCAGTTGCACATGGAAGGGAAAATCGGCGACCGCATGACCGTGTATATAGATCATGACAGTCAGAAGCAGGATAATCATTACCTCATGCAGTACCGCGCCGTCAAGGATGACGAAGTTATACGGGAAATCAATGCCGGTGAAATCGATATAAAATTCAACGCTTCAAAGTATGCTGTCTATGATAACAATACCAGCAAAGGCCTCGGTGTTGATATAACTTTAAGAAAGAAAAACCTCCAGGTGAAGGCCTTCGGGAGTATTTCCCGTGGTGAGACCACCGTGGAAACTTTCCGGGGCAACTCTTCTTCGGGCAGCACGCACCTGGCGGAATATCAGTATGTTAAAAGGATGTATTATCAGGTTGAGCCCTATATACGCTATGATGGGGCAGGGAACGTACCGTCTTTCCCGGGAGCCTATACGTCTTTCAACACGTTCACGTCGGACCAAGCCTCCTTCACTCCCCATGCGGTAAACCTGGAACCCTCGGGTTTTGAAGTATATCTCGACGATCAGAACCCGAATAACAACTCTGACGCGATACAGCTTTCCATCGACCAGGGATATTATTCAAGACTCAGGGACGGCGTCGATTATACGGTTAACTACACCACGGGTCTGATCAAATTTCTCAGGGATATTCCCGAAAGCGGAAGGATATTTGTGTTGTACAATCTGAAAGGGGGATCGTCAGCCTCCACTGACCCGGCCGCGCTGTACAACACGGTATACCCGGGCCGCTTTTTTGTGTTCATCAAATACGGCGCTATTATCAATGAGGATGCGGACCGTAATGGCGCCATTGACGGCGACCGCAACGGTGACGGGGTCATGAATCTTGATGTCTATGAAGTCAGGTCCTTTTATTACCTGGGAGACCGGCAGCTCCTCTCCAGCGATTTTTCCCTGCAGTTTTATCGTGAAAACAGCATCATGACTAAAACGGATATAAGTGCCCTGGGCGCTTATATCATTGATTACACAACGGGGACCATTTCTTTTTCCCACAGGGAACCCTTCAGATCATTGATCGACAGCGCATCCCTCGATGATATATATACGGAGAAACAGCCGGCGGGAGTTGCCACTGTATCACGATACGCTATGCTGGCCGATTATTACCGCGAGGCCAGGACTTTCCAGCTCAAAAATTTTAATATCATCCCCGGCAGCGTGCAGGTGAAGGTTAATGATCGCGTGCTTGCCGAGTCCCTCTATTCCCTGGACTATACCACGGGATACCTCATGTTCACCGATCAGAACAATCCACAGATCAGCAGCGAAACAGCTATAGAAGTACGGTATGAATATCTTCCCCTGGGCGGGCAGTCCCAGGATTTTATCGGCGGCGTCCGGGCCGATTATGAGTTTAACCGTAATCTTTCCTTTGGAGGAAGCATCCTGTTAAACAGGAGTTCGGGGTCTGAGATTATCCCCCAGCTCGGGGCCGAGTCATCCCAGACCTTTCTTTTTGAAGGGGATACCACCCTGAAGCTGGACGGCAGAAGGATCGCCGAGGCCGTAAATATCTTCACCGAAAAGAAAAGGGATTATGTACCCGTGGAGATAACGGGCTACGCTGAAATCGCCAGAAGCTATCGCGATGTGAATACCTTCGGCAAGGGCCTCCTGGATAACATGGAATCATCGAATGAGATTACTACGATCTCTCTCTCTGAGAAGGACTGGGTCCTTTCCTCCATGCCCGGCGGCACCTTGCAGGCCGACCGGGGACTTTTATATTATTACTATTATCAGGACCCCTTCAATCCCGGCAGCCTGAAGGGCACATCGTATAACGCCACTGCCGTGGCCTATGCTGTAAAACCGGGACCCTATAATGTGGCCACGGGGCATGTGGCAGATTCCATAGAAGATACGTCTGCCCAGAGGTCGCTTGTCTTTGATTATGAATTCACCGGTGGGACAACCTGCGTGTCCGTGGCGAGCAGGCAGTTTTCCGGAGGTGCCGTGGATTTTTCCGGTCTCCAGTATGTGGAGATATCGTACCGTTTTGAAGGAACTAACGATGTTAATCTTTTTCTTGACCTGGGGAAAATAAATGAGGACAGCGACGGCGACGGCATTCTCGACACCGAGGATACCAACCTGAACGGGTATCTCGACGTGGATCCCGATTCGAATCTGACCGAGGATGACGGATATCCCTTTAACGGAAATTACAGCACGGTAGTGGGATCGGGCCCGGGACTCAGTTCCTATATCAGGGGCGACGGGGTTCTCAATACGGAAGACCTGAACCGAAACGGCTCTCTCGATACCGGTGAAAACGTGATAACCCTGCCGGGAGCAGATACCAGCCCGGCGTCGCTTACGATAAGCGCCATTGATACATCATGGAAAAGGGCGCGTATCTACATGAATACATCTCTCACAACGGCCCAGATTGAGCTGCTGAAAGAGATATGGACCGTTCGTCTTTATATGAAGGGAAATGCTGGAGAGAGTGGTAAACTGTTCATTGACGATATCCGCTTCGTCTCCTCCCGATGGAAAGATCCACGGATAAACGGCGTTACTGCCAGTCCGGCGAATCTCCAGATCACCACGGTGAACAGCATCAATGACAGTGATTACCGGGCAAATGCCTTTATTTTTGAACAAAGTGGCGTCTATAAATCTCTCTATGGGGAAAAAACCGCCGATGAGCTGGCACGGGAGACCGAATCGGCTATGCAGGTCTGGTATAATGGAACCTCCGGCGATGAATTCTCCATGGAAAGGCGTCTCTCCAGTCCCGTGGATCTACGATTTTACCGGACGCTTAACCTGTGGCAATACTGTTTTCAGAGCGGTGACGAAATGAGTGTCATTATAGGCTCCTCGGACACGGATTACCGGGAGTACCGCTATACCATGGATTTTCCCAATGTCTGGCGTGAGACGAAATTGAAACTTCAGGAAGACTCTTCCGGGGACGTGGAGATATTCAGCCAGACCGGTGATCCCGACATGAAGAGAATAAATTTTATTAAAATCATTGTACGTTCCGGAAACGCCGCGGGGAAGATATGGATCAACGATATATACGCCTCGCAGCCGGAAACGCAGAAAAGCAACGCTCACTGGGTCGAGAGCGATATTAAAATAAAACGCCCTCTTTTTAAGACCGAAAAGGGAACACCGGTTTTTTCCGATATTGATGTGAAATTCGTGCAGAAGGGCCATGGGTCCCAGTTTAGCTCCGTCGGCAAAGCCGGCACGGATATGAGTGAGCAGTACTATGAAATCTATTCTTCTATGAATGTTCTTCCCCGGTGGAAAACCATGTTCGACTTTATACGGGAGGACTCGGTCACGGACAGTCTTAATGAAGACGTGAGTGAAACAAAGAGGGGAGAAACGGTCAGAAATTCATTTTATGTAATGTCGGACTATGTTTCGGATACAAGCGGCATTCCCAGTATTCAGCTTTCCTGTAAAAGCGATTTTTATGATAATATGCGCGATGAATCAGCCCTGAGCAATGATATAAGCAGGAGAACAGGAAAAATATCCCATACCCCAACTATCCTGATAAATGAAAAGATAGAAAATTTCCTTTCAGGCATTCTCACTACCCGGCTTCTCATGAATATGCTGTTCAAAGAAGAAAAACTTGATCGCATGTCGGGGACCCTCGATTCCGCCAGTCTTTCATTGATCGTCCCTCTTGAGGAATCGGAAAAGAGCCAGAGAGTCGATACCAGTGTTGAAATGAGTTATTCCAATAAGGTATTTTTTATACGACCTGTGTTCACGATGGCCTCGGAAGAAATCGTCGAGTATACAGGGAAGTCTTCATATAACGACTCCTCGCTGCTCGGTGATCTGCGGGGAGATTTTCATTTTCCATTTATATTAAGTGATGACGCAAGGCTCGTGGAGAGGAACAAGGGTTTGAACTGTTCGTTGGGTATAACCGATTACGGGTACATCTCACCCGTTTACTCCATGGAGATGTATTACCGGGAGAACTCCTTCCGCGATTATAATGACTCGGAACTCACGACAAGCGGATCTTTCGTAAGGGCGAAGGATGCGCGGAGTTCCGCAATCAGCAGGATAGATGTTCCCGTAAACCTGAATAAAATCAGTACTGTAAAAAAGGCCGGATTTATAAAGGGACTTAACGCGTCTTTTGCCAGGTCGGTCTATTTTTCTGAAACAGCCATCCCCTACGAGGGAGAGGGATATGATGCCTTTGACGAACAATATGGATTGAAAAGATCATCTTCGGGGATACTAAACGAAGGGCTCAACGTAATACAATTTTTCCCGGGATATTTCTTTCTCGGACGGAAAACCGCTTCGAAGGGAAGGGACTATGTGTACAAAACATTGAACTCTTCAATAGATTATGCGACGGGAACTACTGTGGCCGATTATAACAATGGTTTGAAGATTATTGAAAATTTTTCCCTTAATCTTCTTTTTGATTTTTCACTTTTTACGGCCGACACGGGCGCCGGACTCAATCAGATATGTGAACGTCAGAATATTTATGGTATTCCACAACAGATAATAACCCGCACTTTCAATACACGCTTCAGTTTTGACCTGATGAAAATATTTGATTTCTGGTTTTTCCGTCCCAACAGCCAGGACCAGCCCTATCATGCAGCGTTTTTTGAATTGGGATATTCTCTCAATAACAGTATGATAATAACGGGAAATTTATACGAAAATACCCATACACCGTCAATCGGAATTACTTTCAAGTGGGATCGTTCCCACCTGGGCATCATAACCGGTGTAGACATTCGAAGCAAAAAGTATCATGAATTCATTTCAGCGGAAAGTACTGCCGATGCGATTTATTATGACGCTATTACCATCAACCCGGGTTTCAGTGAGGTTGATACGGGGTATACTTTTTCGGTGGTCTATGAGACCGATGTAAAGTGGATATATGACGCCTTCTCGAAGGTGTATGCCCTTGTGGCCTTTCCTATTTTTACGATAGAGTATTCCATGAAGCTTAATCGCTATGATTATTCGCTGACAGCCATACCTGAACCCTATGACATGCACCTGCTCCAGGGAAAACTGACAATGGATCTGCACCGGAATGTGCAGGGAGGTATGACAGGGAAGATGGCCCTGGAAAATTACCGGAGCCGCGAAACAGGGGAAGTCATAAGAAGTATCATTTCATATGAAGTAGCGGCCCAGATGACACTGCTGTTTTAAAGGAACCTGTCGGAATTATTTGAAAATACCTTTGATTGTCCCGCGGACTTTTGTGAAAAATCCTTTAAGCTCGGTAATAAGAATCTCGTCGCGCTGCTGCTTCAATGATTCCAGGGTGGACAGGTTCAGAACTTCCCAGAGCATGTCGCGGTCCGGGCATACACCAAGAAAATCAAGCGGTACCTGGAAGGCACCCTTGTATTTCCGCGCCCCCCCGTCCGGCGTTATTCCCTTTATAATGTTGTTTAAATTGAGATTATCATTATTTGTCCTGAAAGACGCGTCCAGGGTCAGTGACTTTCCGTTCCTGCCTGTAACAGAGGCATAAACTACAACCACTGAAACATTTTCCCGGTTGAGAAGAAAGTCCGCGATTATGGCAATACTGTCCCTGTCTGTTTCGTCAATAAAGCCTATTCCGTAGATAAGCCAGTTTTTGTAGATGATTTGCCTGTCCGAAGCCATGGAAAGATATTTGGCGGTGTTCTGCGACATGGGAAGTCCGGCGATGTCATTGATGATATCATTGTCGGCATACCGGGAAAGGTAGTTGATGGCCTCGTAGTCATAGCGTGAGGCGTGACGGTATTTGTCCGTATCGGTCTGAATGCCGAACAGAAGGGCCGTTGCCATGGTTGTTTTCTGTGCATCGCTCATCTGAGGATTTAATTCATGGAGCAGGAGCGAGATTATGGTGCAGGTGGAGCCCATATCTTTACGGATCAGTCTGAAATCGGCGGGAATATGTTCGTCTGACTTTTCGTGATGGTCAATGTGGGCGGCACAGGGAATAATCCCTGTTATGTGGTCAATCATGGCGGACTGGTGGTCAACCACGATATAGGCATCGTATTTGTCTATTTTCTCGATCTCACGGGTGATTTTAACCGGGATATCAAGCTTGCGGATGAAGAGCTTGTTCTGGGAGAGGGAAAGCTTTTTTATCGCTACTATGTTCGTCTTGACATTGAGAGTGTCACAGAGATATTTAATTGCCAGGGAAGAGGCTATTGCGTCGGGATCAGGTGATCCCTTGATATAAATCAGAATATGGGAGTATTTTCCCAGGGCATGTACCAGTTGCTGTGCCAGTTCTTTCAAGCGTGCTATCCTGCAGCAATTATTTTTTAGGGCTTTCCGGGTATGTAACCTTGAATATGATCATGGTTACATCATTTAGCTGTTTTTTATTCTCGATATGTCTGCTGAAGTCGGCAAAGAGATTCCGGCTTATGACCATGGGTGTCTCGTATCTGTGTTTGAGGATGATATTCCTGGCCCTGTTTACGGCATAGGATTCGCCGGTTTCATTTATTGCCGAAGAAAAACCATCGGAGAACAGCATGCCGATACAGCCCGGTGTAAGCCTGAGTTTTTTTGATTCATAGACGTTTGATTTATCCACACCGACCGGAATACCCTTCGTTTCATAAGTAGTAAATGAATTATTGTCGGGATAATATATTGTAAGGGGATTGTAGGCTGCGTCGGAGTATTCCAGTTCACCGTTAGAACCGAGCGTCATGCAGATTGATGGAGCGTATTTACCGGAGAACTCCGTTGAAGAAATGACATAGTTCATCGTGTTGAGGATGCGTTCCGGGCTCATGGATTTTTTCTGCTGTGAATGCAGTACCGTATAGAGTTCCAGACCCAGAATGGCTGAATCGATACCGCCATAGGATGTGTCCGACATGAAGATGCACATCCGGTCCCTGCTTAGTCTTATCGTGTCAAAATAATCCCCGCCCGAAACGGAGTTGTTCATGTGAAAGGAGCTTACGCGTATTCCCGGAACCTGGTGGATGATCTCGGGTGTTATTTTTTTCTTGATCGCACTGACGACCATCCGGTCGTGTTCTATGATTTGTGTCTCTTTTACTTCTTCTATGGTGAGACGGCTGGACATCTGTCTCTGAAAATGGATGCGGTACAATTCCAGGGCGGAAAGAAAACTTTTTATAAAAGCGCGGCCGTTTTCATGGCCGCCAAGAAAGAGAACGCCAAACAAGGCTCCCTCCTGGTTCAGAAAGGGGAGAGCCGCTTCATACTTATTGAGATCAAAAAATGAAATCATTATTTCTCTGTAGGGAATAAAGCGTCTGTCGTTATACAACAGCGACCTGCCTACAACATGGGGATGCATGGTCAGGCAGGAGATGATGTCATTATTCATCATGATGCTGTTTCTGTCGGGTTTTTCTCCAAAGTTGTAGGTCAGGGAAAAAAGGTTTTCTCTTTTGTTGAGAATAAAGAATGAAGCACGGTTTATATCGAATTTTTCCTTAAAAGAATAGATGGTGCTTTTATAATAGCTGCTCCACATGATGTCCTGGATATCAGAAGTCACCTCGTCGTCGGCCGGCCTGAAAAAGCCGTTTATAATCCCGATAATTCTGCTGTACTCCCTGATGAGAAAATTATCAAACCGGGGTTTCAGAATCCTGTAGGTGATAAAAAGATAGATAAATATCAGTATGGTTATTGCCGTTACAGCGGTGATGTCGCCGGTCAGTAAATCCTTGATATAATAGAGACCGATGGCGACAGGGAGTGCCATTATATTAAAAAGTAAAATCCATGAAAAAATGCGAAGATATAACTGCCGGAAATCCACTCCCGGAAGATCGTATACGGCATGATGGAAGATTATGAGGAGAAAAATCTGGGGTGCATAGGTAAAATTGCTTCTGTACATGGAATAGTCTGTCAAAACAGGCCACAGGAATATGATCGCCAGCATGACTGAATAGCCAAGGATGGTGCCGAGCAGGAGATAGAGCAGTTCCCTGCGAAAGGCTCGGTTTTCCAGGGTCAGGTATCGGTAAAAGAGGATGATTGTTCCCCCGATGCTGTAGAATGCCAGAACTGCCAAATAGATGCTGACGTATTGTCCTGTTGAAATATTGATAAAACGGTCAACCTGCACATCCTTGACAACATAATCCGTGAGGAAAGCGAAGGCGGCCACGGCGATGCCGGGGATATCGGTCAGTATGATGTATGGTATCCTTTTCCTGATGTCTCCGTCGGGATATATCTGAATTAGATGAAAAACCGTTAATGCCTGTAGTACCAGGAAAAGAGCGTACATTTTCATTATCAGCAAACGTGAGATAAAAGGAGGATTGAGGAGCTGCAGCAGATGCAGAGCGCTCAGTATGGCCAGCAGCAGGGCTACTATGGCGAACAGCCGGTTCAGGTTAAAAGCAAATCGTTTGATTATATTAATAAAAAATATGATCAGGGAGAGGATTATTCCCAGAGATGCCAATATTATTTCAGTGTAGAAAAATTCCTGGAAAAACAAGATATCACCTGCATGTGGTTATTGATGCGTCCTGATATTAATTATCTTCTATTATTTATTATCGATAGCTTGAGACTAATTCTATATATAAAAGCCGGTTATAATAATTAAAATTTTCTATTAAACTCAATAGTGCAACAGCAATTCTTCCACGGAGTTAATAAAGGCATACCTGTCGTGCCGGCCCACATGGAGATACTCTATGGCGGCACTGTGGGCCGCCTGGGAATCGGACACGGAATCACCAATAAAGAGTGAATATTCAGGAGAGATATCAAAATATTCCAGACAGGAAATCAGCATGTCCGGGGCGGGCTTGGGTCTGGCATCAAGGGCTGATATTTTAAAGTGAAAATAATCGAAGAGGTTATAATGCTTCATTACCTTCACAAGCGATTTACTTCTGTTTGAGGCCAGGGCTAGAAAGTACCTGCTCCGGAGATGGGAAAAAACCCGGTGAAAATCAAAAAGCGGCTCAAGCATGGGAAGAAAATCATCATAGGGCAGATTCTGGCTGACTCTGGATGCCTCATCAGCCCTGACCGGGTCACCCAGAATCTCAAGAAAAAGCTGATGCACCGACAGGAAAACTGCCCGCGACTTCATGGTTTCCGATAAATGCGGCAGATTAAGCCTCTCAAGGCACAGGTTGAAATAGGCAATATTCGCCCCGGCTGAATCAAAGAGTACCCCATCGCAGTCAAAAATCAGTAATTGTTTGTTTTCTATCATAATCCGATAAATGCGGTTAAATTCTTAATTGTCATAGAATTTTCAGTTTTGAGCAGGCTGTCAAATACAATAATTGGTCAGAACTGATATAAGCAGAATAAAATAATTATTGACAAAAAAAACCGGTTACAATATTTTTGCCACTCAAATGTGTTGAACATATGTCATTGGGTAGATCAGTAAAAGCCTGTGCGAAAATAAACCTTCATCTGGAAGTATTGAATAAGCGCGATGATGGTTATCATAACATCTTCAGCGTTATGGCGCAGGTCGATCTCCACGATCTTTTAAAACTTGAAAAGGCAGATATTAGACATTCCGAGGGGAATGTCCAGGTTTTTGTAAACAATGCGGGCGGTTTGAATGCATCTGTTATTGATGCCATATCCCCGCAGGATAATCTTATTTCCCGTGCTGCACATCTCATGATGAAAAAACGGGGTTATTCCGGAGAATTGACCTTTTCCATTGAAAAAAATATTCCCGCCGGTGCCGGATTGGGAGGGGGCAGTTCAGATGCCGCCATGACGTTTAAGCTGCTTGATGAATATCTTGAAACAAAGGATAGTCGCCTGATGGAATTCGGAGCATCTATCGGAGCCGATGTTCCTTTTAACATGGTGGGTGGATTTGCCATATGTGAAGGTATTGGCAATGTGGTTGAGCCAATAACAGGCGGACTTGATTATACTGTTCTTGTTGCCAACAGGGGAATTCATATTGAGACTGGACAGGCTTACCGAATGCTGAATAGAAGCGTGACGACAAAATATGATGAAATAGATATTGCTTCTAAAAAGGAAAGAATCAGACAATCATTTCAGATCCGGTCTCTTGAGCCTATAAAAGATATACTTATAAACGATTTTGAAAGGCCGGTTTTCCAGTTGTATCCCGAACTGAAGGAATTGAAGGAAGAAATGCAGGGCCTCGGTGCCGAAATTGCCATGATGACCGGTTCCGGCTCAACCATGATAGGGCTTTTCAACGATGAAAAAATGGCGCAGGCTGCGGAGAAATGCTTGAAAAAGAAAGTACAGCTTGCTATGGTAACGAAGTTTTATTGATAAGATGTAGAATGTTATTTTATAATTATACTTAAATTGGTTTTTGATACTAAATGCTCCGGCATTTACATATATTGAGGCGTAGCCAAGTGGTAAGGCACCGGGTTTTGGTCTCGGCACTCCAAGGTTCGAATCCTTGCGCCTCAGATGTTTTGCTCCTCACGGAGGATCGCCTTTTCATCAATGCTCAAATGTCGTAACAGGGCCGGGTATGATTGTCTGTCATTTTTTATCGTGGCAATACCTTAGAAAGGATAAAGCAAATTAAGCTCCCGGCTGCTGTTGTCACCTGTGGACTTTCCTGCCAGGTAATAACGGTAAATTGAATGAGACTAAGCCGGGTTTTTCCCGGTATGAAACCAAAACACAGGCTGAATTATGCCAAACAGCACACTAAAAATATTTTCCGGTTCATCCAATCCCGAACTATCACAGGAGATAGCCAGCTATCTCAATGTGGAACTTGCCAGACTTGAATTAAAGCGGTTCATGGATGGCGAGATTTCGGTAAAACTCAAGGATAATGTCAGGGGACATGATGTCTTTATCATACAATCCACCTGTAATCCCACGAACGATAATGTGGTTGAACTGCTGCTTATAATTGATGCAGCCATGCGCGCATCGGCTTCTCGGATAACGGTTGTTATTCCCTATTATGGTTATGCACGACAGGACAGAAAAGTAGAACCGCGTGTTCCCATATCCGCAAAGGTTATGGCTAATATTATCCAGGTAACCGGTGCTGACCGTGTTTTAACAATGGATCTGCACGCGGACCAGATACAGGGGTTCTTTGATATACCTGTTGACAATCTGTTCGCTACTCCTATTGCCATTGATTACGTCAAGACACTCAGGATAAAGGATGTAGCGGTTGTATCACCCGATGCGGGTGGAGTGGACCGCGCGAGATTTTTCGCCCGATTTATAAACGCCGGCCTGGCAATTGTGGATAAAAGGCGGCCCGAGGCCAATGTTGCCGAGGTCATGCATGTTATCGGCGATGTCAAAGGCAAGAACTGCATAATGATTGACGATATGGTGGATACGGGCGGTTCAATCTCTAAGGCATGTCTTGCGTTAAAGGAATTTGGCGCAAAGGATGTGTATTGTCTTTTTACGCACCCCGTACTCTCGGGAGAAGCCGGGAGCAAGCTACTGTCAGCCGGATTCAAGGAAATAATCTGTATGAATACCATACCGGTGAGGGAAGAAAAGCAGCTTGAAAACATGACCGTGCTTTCAGTTGCTCCTCTGTTCGGTGAGGCAATACGAAGAATTCATAACGGTGAATCGGTCAGTTCGCTGTTTGTTTGATAAACTTTGAAAAAATAACCTACTCGAGGTTCAGATATGGAAGCAAAAACATTAAATGTTGAAGTCAGATCAGAAAAAGGAAAAAACGCCAACAGAAGACTGCGTTCGACGGGATATATTCCCGGTGTTATTTACTCGCACGGAGAAGTGGAGCAGATACAATTCAAGGAAAGGGATTTTTTCAAGCTATTCCGGGGGCATATAACAGAAAGTGTTATTTTTGACCTGAATTACGTCAACAAGACGGATAAAACAGAGGTAATGGCCTTTGTCAAGGATTACCAGATGGATCCCGCTTCAGAGGATATTCTGCACGTTGATTTGTTCAGGGTAACCAAGGGAGAAAAGATCCACACCATGGTCCCCGTTGAAATTATCGGAACTGCAAAGGGCCTGAAATTCGGTGGAATGCTCGAGGTCTATGAGCGTGAGATCGAGATACAGTGTCTCCCCAGGCACCTGCCGGAAAAATTTGTCGTGGATGTTACGGAACTCATGGTTGGACAATCCATTCATACCAAAGACCTTAATCTTGGTGAAAATCTGGAGCTTTTGGGAAGTCCTGAAGCCGTTATCGCTGCGGTGCATACAATTAAAGTAGCCAAAGAAACTGAAGAAGCTGTTGTTGAAGCCGTTGCAGAGACAGTTGAAAAGAAAGCCGGGGAGTAACATTTTTTATATTATAGCTACTAAATAAGAGGTATTTTAATTTAGTAGCTCAATAATATAATTTTATAAAGGGAGAAATTTATTGAAGCTAATCGTTGGTTTTGGAAACCCAGGAGAACGATATGCCAATAACAGGCAAAATATTGGATTTAAAGTTATAGATATTCTTGGAAATAATGAGAATATAGACGTACGGATAAAAAAGAAAAAATCGCTTATAGGAAGAGGTCAGATAAACAAGCAGGAGGTCGTTCTCCTGAAACCTCAGACCTTTGTAAATCTTATCGGTGAGTCGGTTTTATATATTGCCTCCTTCCTGAGAATCAATGTCAAAGATATAATTTGTGTTGTGGAAGATTCGGCCCTTCAGCTTGGTGAAATGAGGGTTGACTTTGTTTTTTCCAAGCTCAGCCATCCCGGTGTTCAATCCATGGAAAAAGCACTGAAATCCGATCGCTTTGCCAAGGTACGTGTTGGCATATCTGAAAAACCCGATGACATCGCAATGGACGCCTATCTGCTGCAGGATTTTACTGACGAGGAGAATCTGATTCTTATTGATGTTTTAAATAAGACGGAAGAAGTTGTAAAAATGCTTATAACCCGGCCCATTGAAGAGGTTCAGGAGAAATATAATCCTGAAGGCGCGCCGAAAATAAGGAAAAGAACAGTCAAAAAAATACACATCGATCATCGTAAAATAAAACACTGATCTGCTTTAAAGAATTATTACCCCTTCACCGTATCTTTGTACCTCCAATACAGTATTGCACTCACCATGGCGCTGATCAATATGACGAATGATGCCAGTGGAATGATAATTTCCGCCATTCCTGCTATGGCTATGAGGCAGAATATCAGCGAAAATGATTCTTTTTTAATCATAGACGTCATTGACTTTGCAAAACGGGCAAGGAAATCTTCATCGGGCAGTAATTGTAAAAAGTGCTTATCAAAAGCAGTGAGAAAACCGGTTTCATTGTATTTGCGTACATACCGAACCATAAAGGGAAGAAATACTGCCAGTGATGCAAACATGACAATAATCGAGGCCAGGGACACGGTGCCACCAAGATAGGAATAGTTAAGATATGATGAGGATATGAGAAAGAATAACAGAGTCAGGTTATTACCGATTGTTTCTATCCAATCACCTGTTTTCGAAAAATTAAATGTGAATTTTGACACCTCGTCGTTGACACCATCAAATACAGAGGACGTTTGAAAAAAAATACCGGCCATGGCCATCATGAAATAGCGGTATGATGATTCGGACGATCTGTCTGCAGCCAGCATCATGAAGACTGAACTCATAAGACCGATAAACATATTCAGAACTGAAAAGTATCCGGGATGAATTCTGATCCCGGCCACCTTTAGGCTTATGGGAATGGAAATCCTTTTATAGAT
Source organism: Spirochaetae bacterium HGW-Spirochaetae-1 (assembly GCA_002839375.1). NCBI lineage: Bacteria > Pseudomonadati > Spirochaetota > Spirochaetae bacterium HGW-Spirochaetae-1. The sequence continues at coordinate 130,423 of PGXY01000001.1, forward strand.
TTTCTGTGCGATAAAACCGCCCGTGTTGGAAATGATAAACTGAGAAACCAACTGTTCCGCATTTCTAATGTCATTTAAGTTAAAAATGAGAAATTGATCACCTTTTATGAGAGGTGTAAGCTGATTCTTTCTCTGCTGGAAATAGGTTTCAACTGTATTCAGGTAGTGGGCCTGAAAAAAAAGGTTGGAAGGGACGATAAGAACGGTTTTTTTCGTACTGAGGCGGGTGTTTTCCAGCATGGCCACTCTCCCCGCTGACCTGATATGCCTGCTTATTTTGTTATTATAGAAGGCCTTTTCCTCTTCATTCAGATCAAGGTAAATCATGGGAATTCCGGCCTTGAGAAGTACATTTATATTTCTCTCCAGTAAATAGAGACCGCCCAGTTTTTTATCGTGACTGTAAGGTTTATCACTGCTTTTAATGATGGCAATTTCCGGTTGCATACGATCCTCTGCTAGTTTTAACTCACAACAAACTGAGAGAATGTCTATTTGCCGGGTTTAATTATGCAAGTAATTATTTAAATTATGGGCACCTCTAAGAATTAGGTTTTTCAACCCCCTCTTTTATTCTCCCCCTAATAGGGGGAGTTAGTGGGGGTAAAAAACCTAATTTTTCCTATGTTTGTGCCCATAAGGGAACATTTAATAATGTTTTATGAAGGTTTTTTTATAATTACCCGGAAGGTTCCAGTTTGTAAGAAAACGACTATGAGTTTTTGAAAAGGCCAAACCTGTCTAATCTGAACCCACTTTTACTTGTATGATATATAAATTTTTCTATTTCCCGCATTGCAGGGGTAATTTTCCTTGACTTTATCCATTCAGGAGATAAAATCTAATTAATTGACATTAATATATCGATAATGAAATGAAGGGGAGGTCATTCAGACCTCTGTTTAAATGAAATCAGTGATATTCTACATTTTAATGTGCCGGTGATTTCGACACGGGCTGTTAAATTCATAAGGGAGTTATAACATGGCAAAGGGATTTCGATTTATCAGTATACTGTTTTCAATTGTTATGGCAGCTTCAGCTGTTTCAGGTCAAGCAGTAAGTTATGATCCGGTATATGGCCCGCCCCAGAGGAAAGCGGAACCCATTAATATTGTTATGAGGCTCAGTTATGAAAATTTTAAGTATATAAAACTGCTTCAGGCCTCGGTAATGAATTATGGAGGCGGCGAGGCTGAAATTGAAAGACTCGTTGACCAGTACGCTGAAGCCAGCGCTCTCTATTTTCAAAATAAAGTAGAAGAAGCGGCTGATAAATTTATGGAAAATGAAAAAGAAATTCTTAAGATGTCTCAGAAGCTGGCGCGCCAGTACCGGGAAGATTCCGAAAAATTGCTTAACATGGGAATAAAAATGAACATCAGGGATTCCCTTAAAAAGGGTTTGAAGGGAGAAAAGCGTGATGCTGTAGCGGATAAATATCTCAGCAATGCTAAATTTGGTGTTCAGAAGGCCAATGATTATTTTGACCGGTATATCAATGCTCCCAGCGCCTCTCCCAGGGGACTGGTGACGGCAATTTACTATTATCGCCGTTCGAAGGAAAATATTCTCGGCATGGTGGAAGTGCTGGATGTAGATCCCGAGAAGAAGAACCAGATTCTGACGCAGCATAAAAAAGATATTGAGGACAATAAAAACAAGGTATATAAATCCATGGAGAAGGAGAATTAATGTAATTCTCCTTCTGTCTCATTTTCTTCCTATCTATCAGTTTTTTCCTCTAAGACAGGTATGTTTTGTTCCTCTTTCAGTACTCTGAGAGCCAGTATTCTTATGGTCGTATTTGAATGGGTCAAAAGGGTAATAATCTTTTCCCGCGTGGCTGAATCAAGCGAATATCCTTTAATTGCTACAAGTGCAGATCGCATGAGAGAATAGGGTGGCGGTGTTTTTGCCTTGATGATGCTGCTCAGAGCCTCATAAATGCCGGGGCTTTTTATGCTGAGATATTTCAGAGTAGTTATTTTAACGCTTATTGATGGATCGTTCAGGGCTTTGATAATTTGAGGCTCTAGGTCTCTCTGCAGGGTTTCATCCCTAAGGAGGAGAATTCCTTTTATAGAAGCCTCCCGGATGAGCCAGTCCTCACTTTTGATATTCTGGAGAAAAGCAGGAACTGCCCTGGGCGAACGGTGCTGACCCAGGGTTAGCAGGGTGAACCATCGAACATTCCCATCCCGTTCATCAAGGGACATTTCCAGAAGACGATTGAGGACCCTGTCTGAGTGATACCGGGCCAGGCCTTTGAGCGCCTCTATTTTTACAGCCCCGTGAATGTCTCTTGTCGCATCAAGGAGTAAAGATTCGGTCTGTTTGTCGGCCATGGACAGGGTTCCGTAGTTGCTAATGCCGATTATATCCTGAATTGCTTCCAGCCTTATTTTCCAGTCCGGCGACTGGTATTTTTTTTCAGCCTCCATTATGATGTACTGATCCAGGCTCTGATGCTCCCTGGTCTTGCTTTTTCCGCATCCGGTAAAGAGCGGTGCAAGACAGAGCACGAGAAGGATAATTATCCCGCGATGCAGCTTACCGTCCATATACACAATCATACTGTGTCAGGAATTTGCCTGTCCGGAGGATGTAATACCTGGTTTCCATAAAGGGAATGAATTCAGTGAAGAAATCCTCGTCCTGTGAGGAGAATTTCTGGCGCCATTTCTGGACATTGCCGGCCCCGGCATTGTAGCCGGCTACCATGTAGGTGAAATTGTTGTTAAAGAATTTTCGCAGCCATGCCAGATATCGGGTTCCGAACTGTATGGATGTACAGGGATTTTTCAAATCAAAGGAATTGATGCCGAGTTCCCGGGCAAGATCCTTTGCTGTCGGGGGCATGAGCTGCATGAGTCCCATGGCGCCGGCTGATGATACGGCCTTGTGGTTGAAAAGTGATTCCGCTTTTATGACCGAGAGGATCATATTTTTTCCAACGGGATACTTCCCTGTATATATTTCAAGACACTGCGGGAACGATTCGGGAAGCAGCATTTTTACAGCCTTTTCCGGCTGTATGAAGATATTTTCCTGCATGGAGAGAATTTTCAGCAGTTCCTGGCTGTAGTATGCGGCATAAAAATAGTTATGGTATTTCATCCCCAGTGTTGCAAGCAGGGCGTTTTTTTCAGCTTCGGTTTGCTTGTCCTTGGGAAGAAGGCTGCAGGTTCTCTGGATCGCTTCATCATTTCCGATACGGGCATATTTATCAAGGAGAGGAAGTTCAGCGTCCTGACGTGATCCCTTTTCCGCTTTCACCAGCAGGGATTCCAATTCTTCATAGTGATTTCTGATATCGGTCATTTTCTGCAGACGGGCGTTTCTCTTCTGGAAGTCCTTTTCTTTAAGGAATAGAAGGGAATGATAGAAAAGTGATTTCACCGGGTCTTTTTCTTTTCGGGCTTCGGTAAAGTGCTTATCCAGGGATTCCAAGGACTCCTGAGTGGCCAGTTTTTCGGCCACGATCCATGCATAGGGTGAATCGGGATTTTTTGTTATAAGGTCCAGGGCCGCTGAACGGGCCCCGTTGTTGTCGCCGTTTTGCAGGCGGATTTTATAGAGCCAGAAACGGCACTGATCGCTGTATTTTCCGCCGGGGTGATTTTTGTCTGATGTCATAAGGTATTGCAGGGCTTCCAGGGACCGGCCGTCTTTTATCTCATGGCGTCCCAGGAGCCACAGCATGGTATGCGACACCATGTCCCGGGGGTAGGCATTGACGTATTGCAGCAGATATGAGGTGAATCCCTGAGTAGACCGGTCTTCCATGTAGATGGCCAGGCGCTGCAGGGAGATACGTTTAATATCATCCCTGTCCGATTGGAGGAGCTTTTTATAATACGGGATCGATGCGTATTTTCTATTCATGGACCAGAGTTCATCGGCAAAAACGAATTGAATATCCTGCTCATCTACTTTTTTTATTTTCCTGGTCAGTGCGCCAAAATCCTTTGTGCTTCCGGTCCTGGCCAGTGTCCGGATAAAATACCTGAAGGATTCACTGTGCGGCGGTGCTGCAATATCCTTAACAGATTCAAGTACCTGCTTTGATTCATTGTACTTTTGTGCATGGTAGAGGGCTATGCCCAGGTCCTGTTTTTGCCGGTCATCAAGAATGATCGACCCCTTGTTGTGAAAAAGATGCAGATGTTCCGCGGCGATTGTTGCCTGCCAGGAATCGGGATTTATGGAGAGGATGATGAAGTAATCCGCAGCAGCCTTTTCAATGCTGCCTGACTCCTCAAGGATGGAGGCCTTTTTAATGAGAATAACGGATCGGGGTGAAGGCTCAGTAAAATCAGCGAGAAGTGTTTCCAGTATGGCAAGTGCCTGGCCGGTTTTCCCCGAGTGCTTGTAATTCTGTGCTTTTAAAAGCCGGGCCTGCAGGTACAATGGGAGGTTGTCCTTTGAAACGCGCTCAAGGAATTTATCAACGTAATCATACTCACGGTACAGGTAAAAAAGTCCGGCAATTTCGTATAACGCGTCATCATAGTATTCGGATTTGACATGGAATGACGTTACAAAGCGGTATACGGGCTGGGCATAGAGCTTCAGGCCGGGAGCCCGGCAGGTCGTGAAACAGCTGTTAGCCAGGTGATGCAGGGCCTTTTTATAATCTTTTTTTTCCTTCCAGGTTATGCCCAGGAGAAAGTGTTCTGCCGGTGAAAGTTTTTCGCCTTTAATTGATGATATTATTTCATCGGGAGTGTGGTAAAACCCCAGGTTGGAGAGGTTATTGCCGTTTCCGCTGCTTCCGGAACAGGCGAGTGTGATAAGAAATGTGGATAAGATGAGATACCGGTAATTCATGTGCCACCATTTCAATAATTAGTCTGATATTCCTTATATTCCTTGATTTCTTCCAGGCGGGGGTCGTCCCATACCATATCAAAGAACGATGTGCCCTCGCGCGTTCGGTAGTAGTTGTCGTTATGAACCAGGCTGTAATAGTCTTTTTTATCGTCGGAAATAGTGATGATAAGTTCATGGAGCCGGTCAAAGGATAGATATCCCAGGTCTGCCCGGGCAAGTTCCAGTTGTTCCTTGTCCTTCATGAGCTGTTTGCGCAGTTCTTCCATCCTGGCCTCATCGTTGGTTTTATGCATCTCGCCGTAGGCCATGTTTATTCGCTCCCGTACCTGCTCGGGTTTTTCCCGAATTTTGCGCGACTCAACGATGGAGAGAAATGCATAGCGTTTGGCGATTTTAATACGCTTGATCGCCCGGACATATTTATCCAGACGCATTGAGTAGAGAGTTTCACGATAGTTATCGGCCATGAGAAGAAGCTGGCGGGTCACGGCCAGGTCGCGGTATCCCAGGTTGATATAGTGCCGGGCCTTGTTGTCATTGGTATTGATGACCTCGGGGGCGAACCCGTTCAGGAGCTCCCTGGCCGCCGCAATATCCTTCTGCAGGGTGGTCCGGTACAGGTCGATGAGAAGTTTCTGCGCTTTACGGATCTCAACGAAGGAATCGTGAAAGGAAAATTTCATGTAAAGTATACGGGCTATCAAATCACGCTGTATGGCTTCCCGGTACAGGGCCTTCTGTTCCTCGCTTCCAAGGTTGGATACGGAAGAATTGATAAAATAAAAAAAATAACGGTTGTCCTTCAATCCTTTTTCGGCGTAACGCTGCTGTCCCGAATTCAGGCTTGATTTCGTGCGCTGTGCCTTGCCATCAAAAAAGGGGATAGCTGCGATGACCAGAGTCATCATGGTTATTGTTACTATTCTTTTGTGGTTCATGAGAGTTGACGGAAACATTTTATAGTGTAAAGGTCATGCCTTCTGTTGCCTGAAGTATTTTCAGCGTGTTATTCCCGTTGTCAAGGGCATGCTGGAGGGCGCTTTTATGGTTTTCAAATAGGGCTTCGTCGCTGTAGTCAGGTTCATGGTGAGTCAGGACCAGCGTTTTGACGTTCCATCTCAGCCCGCAATTGACTGCCATGGTGTAGCTTGTGTGGCCCCAGTCTATTTTCATGAAGGATTCTTCCAGCGTATATTGCGAGTCAAGAACCAGGATGTCGGCATCGAGAAAAAAATCGGTATGATTGCCGATTTTTTCCAGGGTTTCGCCGGTAAATTCTGCATCGGTAGCGAATATAAAAATCTTTCCATTCTGTCTGAACCTGTAGGCGAAACTTCCATTGGGGTGCGTAAGGGGATAAAAATCAAGCAGAAGATCATCTTCAAGCTGAATGGGATTTGTCGTTTGTGAATCCAGGGTATGGAAAAATTTTGTTGATCCTGTACTGCCAAAGGCCGCGGGGAAATTGGGAGCGGACATCTGGTTTTTAAGTATTTCCTCCTGTCCCTTGTACGGCGAATAAAAATGTATAACATTGCCGGGAACATAGATGGGCTTGAAAAAAGGGAGTCCCTGGATATGGTCCCAGTGATTGTGGGTCAGCAGGATGTTAACTTCTCCCTTTCCCTTGCCAAAGGCCCCTTTCATGAGTTCGTTCCCCAGGGGGCGGATTCCTGTTCCGCAGTCCAGTATATATGTTGCACCGCTGTCGGAAACGACTGAAACACAGGTAGTATTGCCGCCATACACGGATTTCAGGTCGTCGGGGAGTTCATTGATAAACCCGTCAATGGATTCCTTCGAAGAAATGCCCGCGGAGAGAGCCTTGTCAAGAATTGCCCTTATTTTTGAGGTATATTCAGTGTTTGAAAGGGGTGATGGCAGGGAACCCCTCACACCCCACAGTTTGATATGCATAGTCTTTAAATACTCCTCAAGGGAATTATGACAGATTCCATATAATTATTCACTGTAAAGAGCCGCTGTTTTTTCTGCAAGATATTTTTTAATAGAACCGGTATCCGCAAGCTATTGCATTTTTTTCACAAAGTCCCGGCTGATCTCTCCGATGCTGTTACAGCCCGTTAGAATCATGGCTTTTTTCAGATCCGTTATCAGGTTCTTGAAATAGAAGGACGTTCCTTCCGCTCCCATGCCCACGGCTGCGATGGCAACGGGACGGCCGATTAGGACATAATCGGCACCGAAGGCGATGGCCTTGATGATGTCAACCCCCTTGCGGAAGCCGCCATCAATTATTATCGTGATTTTTCCTTTTACCGCGTCGGCGATCTCTTCCAGGACATCCATGGTCCCCACCATTTCGTCAAGAACCCGTCCTCCGTGATTTGAAATGATGATGGCACTGGCCCCTGCTTCAGCGGCTTTTATGGCGTCATCGGGATTCATTATTCCCTTCAGAATGAAGGGTAGTTTTGTCGATGCTATCAGCTCCTTCAGGCTTTCCATGCCCTTGGGGCCCACGGACTGGTTTCTCATCTCCATGGTTTTAAAGACGACGGCGTCTATATCGACACCCACGGCAATGGCCCCGGCCTTTTCCGCGGCCTTGATGCGGGTTATTATTTCACTGTTTTCACTGCGTGGTTTGAAAATAGCAATACCCATTCCCTTGTTTTCTTCGATGGCCTGAAGACCTATTTTATATTTTGTGGGTGTTGCGCCGTCACCGACAAAGCTGAGTGTTCCCGCCTCCAGCGTGCCCTGTATAACGGCCCTGTTATATTCCAGTTCATCGATGGCGCCTCCCATGTTGGTGACCGCTCCCGTTATAGGGGCGGCCATGACAGGGAGGGACAGCTTGTGTCCGAGAAATTCCACCGATGTATCGGGGTCCGTAACGTCATGAATGAGCCGCGTGGTAAGTTTATATCGCTGGAGGGACTCGGCATTTCTTCGGAACGAGGCGCCTGTTCCGGCTCCTCCCATACCGGGAACTCCCGTGGGACAGTCCTTGCCGTCACAGTTTTTACAGACATAGCAGATTTTTTTGAATTTTTCCCTGGCGGCAAGATAGATTGCCTCCATGCTTATTTCGGGTTCATCCAGGAGATCAATATTGAGTTTCTTCATGCATTCAGCCACATGAGACTCGGCCTCTTCAAGCGTATCGCCTGTGGCAATGATGTGGCCGGCCTTGTCAATATTGCATCGCGGCTGGACAACCTTGTCGCCGATTTTAACGTTGATGAAGATTTCCTCGATGCCGGGAACCTTTAAAGCCTCTTCAAGGCCGTTGATTTTTTTGACGAAACCCGGCTTCAGGATGATGGCCCGTTCAATGGCGACCTTGTTGATAACCGGTATGAGGTTCCCCGGTTCCTGGCCCAGGGCGATTTCAATGGCAGCTTTCATCAGATCCACTCCGGTCGAGAGAGGATAGGTGTAGGCTGACATGAATCCACCCGAGAGACGGGCCGCCAATTCCCCGATCATGGCGCCGTTTTTGGTGACTTTAATATCACCCTTGGCCGCCCCGATATTGATTCCCAGAGCATGTATCCCCTGCCGCATGACATTGCAGGCGTCATCGAGCATTTTTTTCGAAAGGGCCGAGGGCATGTTATGGCCGATTTCCACAAAATAGGGAGGATACTTGATGATACGGTCGGCGATACCGGTCCAGGTAATCTCGTCGTTGAATATCATGGCGTCAATGGACAGTTCCGGCCCTTCCATGTATTCCTCTATGAGCAATTCTCCGCTGGGCGAGGCGCTCTTGGCGTACTGGAAGGCATCAGCCAGTTCATTCAGGTTATTCAGCCTCATCACGCCGCGGCCTCCCATGTTGTCCGACGGCTTGATCACCACGGGGAACTGCATGATTTTGCAGGCCGCCTTCGCGTCTTTGAGTGACCACACAGGGAGAAAGCTGGGAGAGGGCACTCCATGCTCCTTGAAGCGCATGCGCATTTTTATTTTATTGGTGGCGGCTTCAGCGTTTTCGAATTTTATGCCGGGAAGCTTAAGAGCGTTGGCCACGGCAGCCACGGTCATGGAGGCGTCGGTTCCCACGGTCAGCACGCCATGTATGGGGGTTATTTCATTCTGGGATTTTGCTATACGCACTGAGCCTTCAATGTCGCGGGTGCTCATTATGATGGGTATATCTGCATCTTTCATGCCCATGGCATTGGTGTCGTAATCGGTGACAATAACCTGATAGCCCATTTTCTTTGCCGTCACAATGACAGGGGCCTGAAGCAGCCCGCCGCCTATGATCATGATTGTCTTTTTCACAGTCTTTTCTCCGGGAATTTTGGTGTCGGGTCGATACCTGGTTATTATGTCTCATAATGTTAGTATACTTGCATCAAGAGTCAATAAATAAATTGTGCAAACTGTACATTTTTTTGTATACTATTCAACTTTCCACGATATATTCAGCGGTGAAAAGAGCTTGAAAATAAAATTCATGGGAATATACATGGTTTGAACCTTGATATGGAGGATCTATGGACAGATATTTGACTCTCGAGGCGGTGCGTCTTACCGAAATGGCCGCTCTTCATGCCAGCAGGTTCATGGGAAGGGGAGATGAGGATATTACCTATTTTTCCGCCTCGGAGGCCATGGTAAATCTTTTGAATACTATGAACGTGGATGTGGATATTGTTATAGGTTCCGACAGCCAGGAGAGCAAGCTCATGGATGGCACTGTTTTCGGACCGGGGAATGGAGCCAAAATCGATGTGGCGGTCAAGCCGCTGGACGGAAAGATGACCTGCGCCAGGGGAGGCCACAATGCCATATCCATTATTGCCGTGGGAAACCCCGGTTCATTCATGAGAACGCCTTCCGGCCATATGATGAAAATTGCCGTGGGTCCCGATGCCAAGGGGAAGATAGATATAGACCAGACACCGGAAATAAACATCAAGCGCGTGGCCAGGGCCAAGGGAAAATATATCGAGGATATGACCGTATGTGTTCTTGACCGTGAAGTGAACAGTAACATGGTTGAAGAGATCCGCCAGACCGGGGCGCGTATAAAATTCATACGTGACGGTGATATTTCCGGTGCTATTTCAGCGGCCATTACGGATAATCCCATTGACCTCCTCATAGGAGTTGGGGGAGCCAAGGAAGGTGTTCTGGCGGCTGCAGCCCTCAAATGCCTCGGGGGCGACATGCAGGCGCGCTACATACATGATGACAGACGACAATCCCGTGGAAATGCCGATGATTCCCATATCGATTATGAAAAAATCTATTCCATAAGTGATCTTGTCCGGGGGAGTGAAATTATGGTGGCGGCTACGGGTGTTACCGATGGGGTGCTTCTCGCCGGTGTCAGGTATTTTTCAGGCGGTGCCGAGACCTCGTCCATTGTCATGCGTCAGAAGACACACACGGTACGCCACATCAATGCCGTACATCATTTTGATTTTAAACCAATTTTCTAATTCAAATAGTAACAGGGAAAGAAGGCTGTACAATGGAGACATCTTCAACGGAAACAATGGAGTATAAATTCGATATTTCTCTTGTCCGTTCCATCAATAAATCCATAACTTCGCATATGCCTCTTCCCACTCTTCTGGAAAGCATTCTGGAGGTGGCGAAAACTCTCATTGGTGCTGAATCCTCGTCCCTTCTTCTTACCGACAGGCAAAGCGGGGATCTTATCTTTAACATTGTCATTGGAGATAAGGGGGAGATAATCAAAGGACGGCGGGTTCCCCGGGGAAAGGGCATTGCGGGAATGGTTGCTGAAACGGGCAAGCCGCTCCTGGTCAATAATGCCCAGGATGATCCCCGCCTGTTCAAGGAAATAGACGACAAGTCCGGTTTCTTGACAAGAAACATTATAACTGTTCCCATGATCGTCATGGATGAGCTGGTAGGTGTCCTTAATGTGGTCAATTCCAAGGGCAAGGACCGTTATGATTCCGTTGACCTGGAAAAGGCTCAGTATATCGCCGAACAGGCGGCTATCGCCATCACCAACAGGATGCTCTATGACGACCTGGAAAAAAGGATTGCTGAACTTTCTGCGCTCTATGATGTGGCCAATGCCATTTCCCTCACCGGCCATAATGAAGATGTTCTTCAGAATATTTTGTCTTCGCTTTCGGCGTCCATGAATGTCGAACGGGCATCCATCGCCATATACAACCGGGAGAAAAAAAAGCTTATTCTGGAGGCGATGTGCGGATTTGAAAAAAGGGGAGATGCGAGGATCGAGGTGGATATCGACTCAACCATATGCGGGAAGGTTTTCAAAAGCGGCGATCCGCTTATAGTCTCCAGCGCCGATGGCGAGCTTCCCCTGCATTTGCGAAGGTACCGGAAAAATTATCATACTGATTCTTTCATATCAGCTCCCATCATCTACAAGAATGAAACGATTGGCGTTTTAAACCTGGCGGACAAGAAAAACGGCGGCATTTTTGATTCCTTTGATCTCCGTGTTCTTACCACCGTGGGAACGCAGATCGCCGAGGCATACCAGAACGCTCTCAACTTTAAAAACAGGGAGGAGCAGCGACGCCTGGCCCAGGAGATAGAGATTGCATCCAGGATACAGCGGGGAATACTACCCAGAATCCCCGCAGTATTTCATGACCACAGGCTGGCCGCCTACATACAGCCTGCCCGGGAGATCGGCGGCGACTTCTATGACTTTTTCCAGATTGACGAAAGGAAATACGGCATTCTCATCGCTGATATTTCAGGAAAGGGTATTCCGGCAGCGTTGTTTATGGGATCGGTGCGCAATATTATCAATGCTGAAAAAGAGACCGATCCCCGGCCGTCGCACCTGCTTAGAAACTGCAACAGGCATGTGTATAATGATTCTGAATCAGGCATGTTCGTCACGCTGTTTTATGCCACCGTGGACATGGATACGCGGATCATTACCTACAGCTCCGCAGGACATAACAATCAGCTCCTGGTACGGAAAAACAGGTGTGAAGAGGTCATTCTCAACACCCGGGGAAAGCCCCTGGGTGTGCTTGATGACCAGGAATTTCAGGAATGCACGGTGCAATATGAACCGGGCGACATTCTGCTTTTGTACACCGACGGTGTTCTGGAAAACCTGGGCGGCAGTGATCTGGATGCGGATCTAGGCGAAAGGGAACTTTCCAGGGTTGTGTCGGGATTTGCCGACACCGACCCCGGTGAACTGATTAATCATCTGAAACTGGTAATGAGCCGAAACCGCATTGCAACGGATATGAAAGATGATATTACTATTGTAGCTGTAAGTCTTTAAAATCGGAGCGGACATATCATCCTGTTGTGATCAACTGGTGAACATGTGAAAAAAGCAAATTATGTTTTTCTTGCGGCGGGTCTTTTTATCCTTCTTCTGCTCTTTAAGTCCTTTGGTATTGCGGCGACGATAAATCACATCAAGGCTATGGGGTGGCGCTTCGCCCTTGTTGCAGGTATCCACATTGTCAATAATAGCTTTCTTGCCCTGGCATGGGGGCTGTTTATTCCTGTGCCTAAAAATGCCGCTTTCATTATAAAGCTTTTCCTGGCCCGGGTGGCAGGAGATGCGTCGTCGTCGATCAATAGTCTGGGAGCCGTCGCCGGGGAACCTTTAAAAGCGATGTATCTTCAGGACAGCGTGCCCCTGCAGACCGGTCTTGCCGCGGTGGTGCTTGACCGAACGATCCATTCCTTTGCTGCGATTCTGATCTTTCTTACCGGCATTATGGCGGGATTTTTCTTGCTGAATCTTCCGCTGTCCGTTTCTGTGATCAGCCTGGCAGCCATGCTTTTCGTTATGGCTCTCATGTTTTATGTTCTCCACAAAGAGAAAGATGGTTTTATCGAATTTATTCTCTCAATGATCCCGGCAGGAATGATCCGGCGATTTATGAATGAGGGACGTTGGGAAAAAGTGAAGACCCTTGACAAGGAAATCAGCGGCCTCCTGAGTCGGGAAAACAGGAATAAATTTTATATTGCGCTATCGATTCACTATACATCGGTGCTGTCTATCCTGACTCTGGAGATTTACATTATTGTTCATTTCATAGAATCGGTGGCTGCCTTTTCCATCCTGCATGCCATGTTTGTATATATCTTAGGATTTATCGTTACCAGCACAATGTTTTTCATGCCTGCTAATCTGGGAACCAGCGAGGGTTCCTATTCACTGGCCCTTTTGTTGCTCGGCTTTGACCCGGCACTGGGCCTTACTGTGGGTATGATAAGAAGACTCAGGACCTTTGTCTGGGCTGGTATAGGGATCGTGATCCTCTTTTATGCCGGTCTGACCGGAAAGAACAGCAAGAGAGTCTGACATTTTATTGCGGAAAATACAACCGCGTGATGGTGATGCTCCATGTTGTATGCTCGGTAAATTCATGAAGATGGATAGCCTTTATACCGACAAATAGAGGGGACCCCCATTTCTATTGTTAAATGGGAAGTGGATTGTTCCTAATAAATATACAGGGTATGGCCATGGAAAAAAAGTCGAGGATGAGGACATTTCTGTTCTTTTTTATGATGACGGCAATTCTTTTCACCGGCGGTCCCATGTGCAAAAAGGATATGGAAACCACCGAACCAACAGAGATGAAAGAAGAAAAGAACGGGTCGGTGATAAAGGGCAGGGAAGAAGACAGGCATATTGAAGGTAAAACAACAAAAGAGACCATAAAAGAGAATAAAGAAACTGGTGTCATTGAATATAAATTTTATGTGGGAAGTTACCGGTTGAAGATGTCGGGTTTTACCGGTGTCTTGAACATTACATTTACAGAAGGCGCCTACCAGGGGACCATTTACTTTGAAAACTGGGGCAATAAAACCCCGCAGCCTTTAAAGAACCTGAAGATACGTGAAAAAAAGATATATTTCATCCGCAGCATTACAACGGAAGAGGAGAAAATAAAATTCGGCAGCAGCCGTTATTTTCAGCAGACCTATTATGGACTGTTTTCCGATGATGGTATGATGATTCGCGGTTATTATAACGATTCCGGCGCTGAGAATAAATGGGAAGCACGTCGTTAAGGTAAAACAGGATTAAATAAATACAGACGGTTTTTGGATGAAAAGAATTGCTATCATAGGTGCAGGTGCATCAGGTCTTACTGCAGCCTGTTATGCGTCAGGGGACGGCAGGCATGTGCTTCTTTTTGAAAAGCAGAAAAAAATCGGCAGAAAACTTTTGGTAACGGGAAACGGCAGGTGCAATATATCAAACAGAAATATTATCGCCGGACATTATCATGGCCATAACTCCCGTTTTGTTGATGCCGTCTTTTCCCGTTTTTCACTCCAGGATACGATCACCTTTTTTGAGGAACTGGGCGTTCCTTTTATCGAGGAGGATGAGGGGAGACTGTATCCCGCATCGCTCCAGGCATCAACTATCACAAAAGTTTTTCAGTACGAATTGAAAAAACGAAATGTCGATCTGCAGCTTCACCGCAGGATAGAAAGGATAGAATACGAGGAGACAGGCTTCACCCTGTATACTGCAGGAGCCGAGGAACACCGCGTTGATTCGGTTATATTGGCGGCGGGGAGCTGCGCCTTCCCACCTGCGGGCGCTTCCAATATTGGTTATGACCTGGCCCGCTCTCTGGGGCACCGGGTTTATGAGCCATGGCCGGTCATACTCCCCGTCACGATTCCCCTTAAATCACTGCATCAGCTCCAGGGAATTAAATGGGATGCAGCCATTCGTGTCGAGGTTAACGGGAAGGAGCAGGAGAGAAGTGTGGGTGAACTGCTTTTTACCGCTTATGGAATATCCGGACCGGTTTCGCTCAACGTGTCTAGATCGGTAAATGCCGCAGTCATTGCCGGTAAAAGCCCGGTTGTAATCATCGATCTGTACCCTTCCATGTCGGGCGATGACCTGGCCCGGCGGCTGGACAGGCTCTGGTCCGATGGCGGGAAAAAGACTGGGTTCAGTCTTCTGGGTATCATGAAAGAGCGGATGCCAGAAGTGCTTTGCGGAATTGCCGGCGTTGATCCGGAAAAACGCGTTGCATCCCTTACACCCGCGGATAAAGAAAAGATTGCCGGTACCATGAAAAACCTGATCCTTGAGCCGGGAAAGCCCCGCGGATTCCAGGAAGCCGTTGCTGCCGCAGGCGGTGTTGATGTCGATGAAATAGACCCGGCCACCATGGAATCGAAACTTGTCAGGAACCTGTACATTACCGGCGAACTTCTCGACGTAGACGGAGACAGCGGCGGATACAATCTGCAGTTTGCCTGGAGCACCGGTGCTATAGCCGGCATGGCTCAATAATTCACGCAGAGGTGCATTCCCGTGCCGGTGGATGCAGATCAGGAGGAAAGCCATGGCCCTGCCAATTCATCAGTTTATTGATATTCATGAATATACAGGATCAGACATTGTACCGGTCTCCGTGCCCGTAAGTGCCGAGTATGCCTTCACCTTTATGCTCAATGGCAGTCCATACATGACCTTTGCGTCATCGGGAAGTGGGCTTGAATCCTATGCCCTGGGGCATCTTATAAGCGAGGGGATTGTCACGGGGAAGCAGGATATTAAAAGCATAACCGTGAATGAGGAGGAGAGGATTATCAATATCGTCCCTCATAATGACAGGAATGTTTCACGAAAATTGTCGGAACTGGTGAACGTAACGGCAGCGGGCGGGAAAAGCAGGCGGGAGCTTCCTCCGCGCGAGCGTGAACGCAGGGAACTGCCCGTGATTGACGCCCGAATCATATGCCGGTGTGCCGGGGATTTCCTCGCGTATTCCAATGAGCACGACCTGACCCATGGTGTGCACAGCGCAGCCCTTTTCGGCCTGACAGGGGATAGAAAGGCATTTTTTGACGATATAGGGAGACACAACGCCGTGGATAAAATTATCGGCTTTGCCGCCGCCGGTGAAATGTCCTGGAATGAGAATATGCTTTTCACCACGGGCCGAATATCCTCGGAGATCACCTTCAAGATCATCAATTCCGATGCGTCGGTGCTGGTTTCACGGGCATCACCCACCAGCTTTGCCGTGGAGCTTGCCAGGATGTACAACCTGCTTGTCATCGCAAGGGCACGCGGCGCCGGTTTCTGGATCATAAACGGCCGTGACCGGGTGACGTTTTAAAACAGGGTCATGAAGCCTTCCAGTGAAGAAATCTTCCCGCATAATGATTGGAGCTCCTCTTCCGAGGAGAAGCAGGCCGTTATAGTGAATGATATGAATTTGCCGTTCCTGCTTTCCCTGCTTTCGATATTTCCCCCGATATCACTTTCCGAAAGGATGCTTTTGATGCTTTCCAGTGTGTGAAAACGGTTCCTGAATATTGATTTGAATGACATTTCAGCGGGATATTCAATGCCGCTGATTTCGTTTTCCCGTGTCATGTCCGGTTCACTTGCCTATTTTTTTATAGTCCTCAAGAAATTGGGCAAGGCCCCGGTCCGTGAGAGGATGCTGGATGAGCTTCTGGAAAACGGAAAATGGTATGGTGGCGATATGGGCTCCGGCAAGGGCTGCGTATTTTATATGCAGTGAGTTGCGCACGGAGGCGACTATCACCTCGGTCTCGTAACCGTAGTTGTCATAGATGGCCGTTATTTCCTCAACCACTTCCATGCCGTCGGCGTTAATATCGTCAAGACGGCCGACAAATGGAGAAATGTAGGTGGCACCGGCCTTGGCTGCCATAAGGGCCTGGACGGCGTTGAAACAGAGAGTCACATTGGTTTTGATACCCTCCGATGAAAGGGTTTTTACCGCCCGGAGCCCCTCCTCTATAAGGGGAATTTTGATGTTGATATTTCCCCCCAGTTTTATCAGCTCATGGGCCTCTTTCAGCATGCCTTTATAATCAGTGGATATGACCTCGGCTGAAACGGGACCATCCACCTCCCTGGCAACTTCCGTCAGCACTTCGATATAGGGTCTCCCGATTTTACTCACCAGAGACGGGTTAGTGGTGACGCCATCCAGTATGCCCAGTTCACGGGCCTTGCGGATCTCATTCACATCGGCCGTATCGATAAAAAATTTCATAGGATTCCCCTGTTTTTATTTTTTGACTCAGCGGAAGAAATAATCCGCATTATACCCCATACATCAGTGAAAAAATGGGGAAATAATGCAATTATTTTTTCCCGTGGAAAGCAGTACCTGATAAAAATATGATGGATTGTCAATTATTTACAGTATTGTTTTATAAAAAGACCGGCGTCATCGGCCTTCAGTGGTTTGCCGAAATAGTAGCCCTGTCCATAGTCGCAGCCAAATTCCTTGATCAGCCTGTAGTGATCGTCGCTTTCAATGCCTTCCGCCACGACCTGCTTGTTCATGTTTTTGGCAAGATCAATTACAGATTTTACAAGCTGAAAGCTCTGCTCATCAATATGCATCCACTCGACAAAAGACTTATCGATTTTTAAAATGTCCACGGGAAAATGAAGAAGATAGGTCAGTGAAGAGTAGCCTGTTCCAAAATCATCGAGATACAGAGGAAAGTTCAGTGATTTGAGTGTGAGCAGGGTGAGATTGGCCATCTTCATATTTTCCATAAAGGCGCTTTCAGTAATTTCCAACCCGATATTTGGAGTCTGTACTTTATATTTTAGCGCCGTATCAAGGATATTGTCGCTTAACCCGGCGTGAAGAAACTGTCGTGCCGAGAGGTTTATATTGACGCGTAATTGCTGATCGATACTGAAACCCTCATGCCATTGATGCAGCTGTTTCATGGCCTCTTCTATTATCCAGGACCCCAGGGGAATGATGATTTCCGATTTTTCGGCAATGGGAATAAAGGAGTCGGGGGGGATGGTACCTCTTTCCGGGTGTGCCCAGCGGATGAGCGATTCAAACCCGGCAAGACAATCGCTTTCCAGGGAAATGACCGGTTGATAGTAGAGCCTGAATTCATTTTGTTCCAGGGCACGGTACATCTCTTTTTCCAGGCTTAACTCTTCCTGGTTGGCGATTTCCTGGTCTTCCATGATGGGCTCTTCGCAGATATTCTGAACGGCAATCGATTTGTTTTTCAAAATGTTTATCAGCATCCGGTTCTGGTCCAGGGAATTTTCCATGGTGGATATGAGTGATGCCAGTACATGGTTTCCCGGGAGTGAAATTTCGTAATTGTTGCCACGGTAGGCGAAACTTACGGTGAACTTTTCTTGAAGGGATGTCCCCCTGTCGGAGGTTCCTAATTCCGTAATGCGGTTCAGAAGAAAGTTTTTGCCGCAGGGGGTATGAATGTAGTAGATAATTCCGGCTTCAAGACCTTTTAAATAGTGTTCGGGATCAGAGAGAGAACCGAATATGAGAGACCTGGCCTTTTGTCCCGGGGAAAAGGCTTTGATATCTTGCCAGAATTTGTCTTTTTCCAGGAATCCTTTTCTGACGCTGAGTATAATAAGATCACTTTCAAGAGAATCGCGTATTCTCTCCAGGTCCCGTGATTCTACCATGGAAATAGTATGGCCTGCATCGGAAAGAATTTTTGCCACGAGGCCCGCGTTTCCCGATTCGAATTCAATAATGGTAATGGTCAGTTTTGGTATATCCATTCTACGCCTCTCCGGTACTGCCTGATTTGCTTCGGGAAAGGGCTTTAACTTTTATTCTTTACACAGGCATTTCCGACTTTCATGAGTTTATCAGAGAAATGGATATAGTCAAGATAAAAGATATACAGGGAATATGAAAAATGATATAGTTTTTTCACGCCATTTTTTCCAGCCAGTGGATTTATCAGAACGATTGATATTGTGCCGAGTTGTGGCAAATACCGGTTTTTAAGGAGCCTATAAAGGAATTGACATGGAGAAAAGAGTCCTGATACATTATTATTAAAAGAGGTGCCCGTTGAGAAGGGCTTATGGAAATGAAAGGGATAGTTTATTTTGTCATAACATTGATTCTGCTGCTCAGTGCTTCATCCTGTAATCGTAATAATGATGCTCAGAGAACCATGCCCGGACCTGTGGCAGGCGTCCTTGATTTAACCGCTTCCGGTTCTGAATGGAACTTTGAAAAGGACGGTCTGCTGAGAATCGTGGGAGAATGGGAATTTTATTGGAACCAACTCTATAATTTTTCACAGGTGAGGGAAAGCGGTTCATTAAAAAAAACTTACGTTCGGGTTCCCTCCAACTGGCAGGATTATCGCATCGACGGTGAAGCTCTTCCGGCAAATGGATGCGCCACGTACCATCTTACTATAACCGTACCGGAAGCGGACAGGATGTATGCCTTCAAGATAAACCGGCTGTTTACGGCATATCGCCTGTACATCGATGATGAGCTTGTTGCTCAGGAAGGAAACGTCAGTAAGGACAGACTGTTTTTTCTGCCCAAGCTTTCCTCAAAGGTCATAATCTTCAGGCCGAAATCAGCGACCTTTCATGTTATTGTGCAGGCGAGCAATTATTTTTCTGAAAGACCCGGTATAAGCCGGGCTGTTATCATGGGCACCGCGGCCCAGGTTATGCATCTCAAATTTGTTTTCATCTCCATAGTTCTCTTCGTAAGCGGCATTATTTTTATCATGTCCCTCTACCATTTTGTCATTTTTCTCTTTCGCAGAAAAGACCTGGCAAGCCTGTATTTCGGTATTTTTTGTTTCGTTGTTTTCATGCAGGCTATATTTGAAGGGGAACTGATGTTCAGTTTTTTCTTTCCCGATATCAATTATTATGTTGAAGAAAAATTACAGAGAATAATGGCCTTCATTCTTATTCCTTCGTATCTGTATTATTTAAATTATTTTTTTTCCAGAAAAATTCCCCGGTATATTCTGCGCCTCTCATGGATCATCTCTCTGCTTTTTGTAATATTGATCGTTTTATCCCCCCTTGATTTCCTTTTTCCCGTCTGGAAATCTTATACACCTTTTATGATTTTTTTTACCGGTTATGGCATATGGTATCTTGTGCAGAGAGTGCGGGAAGGTGATTCCTATGCCCTTACCGCCTTTATAGGTACTCTCTTTATCACGGCTCCAGCTGTTCATGATTTTTTTTATGATATTACCAATCAACCGGGCCCGAATCTTTATCCCTATGGATCGATATTTTTTATTCTGGTCCTCACATCGGTAAACGCCGCGAAGATGTCCGGGGCATTTTCAAAAGTTGAAGTCCTCTCCGATGAATTGAATATCAGCCACCAGGCCCTGATAAAATCCTATTCGCTCATGGAAAAACGCGTCGATGACAGGACGGCCGAATTGACAAAATCGAACGAGGAACTGGAACACGAAATCGTGATACGGAAGCAGGTGGAACACGCACTCATACGGGCAAAGGCCGAGGCTGA
This sequence comes from Spirochaetae bacterium HGW-Spirochaetae-1, assembly GCA_002839375.1. Lineage (NCBI taxonomy): Bacteria > Pseudomonadati > Spirochaetota > Spirochaetae bacterium HGW-Spirochaetae-1. Next base: position 150,531 of record PGXY01000001.1, read on the forward strand.
AGGGGCAAACAGCGCGAAGAGTTTTTTCCTTGCAAACATGAGCCATGAGATTAGGACCCCGCTTAACGGAATTATCGGGCTATTGCAGCTCATTGAAGACCGCGCCGAATCACAGGAGCAGAAGGAATACCTGCGCCTAATGGATCTTTCCGCCAGGAATCTCATGAATCTCATAAATGACATCCTTGATTTTTCGAAGATTGAATCGGGAAAACTTGAGATGGAACAATCACGGTTTAATATTCATGATATCTTTACCTCTCTCATGGAAACCTTCACATACCAGGCTGAACAGAAAAAGGTCGGTCTTATCTATAAAATAAAAGGAGAGGTCCCCCGCGAAGTAATCGGCGATTCGGGCCGTCTGAGTCAGATACTTATAAACCTCATCAGCAATGCCGTAAAATTTACACAGAAGGGAAGCATTGAAGTTGAAGTGAGTGTGGAGACGATGCAGGATAATACGACCGTACTGCTTTTTGAGGTGCGGGATACGGGTATTGGAATACCTCCGGAGAAGCTGCAAATAATATTTGACAGTTTTTCCCAGGCCGATGCATCTACAACACGTCATTATGGGGGGTCCGGACTCGGTCTTGCAATCGCCAGAAAGCTTGTGGAGCTCATGGGCGGCTCAATACATGTCGAAAGCACGGTGGGCAAGGGGAGTCGGTTTTTCTTTACGGCCCGCTTTGACCTGCCCGTTGATCTTTCGCACGAGCAGCCGAAGACAGCGCGATACTCCGAGGAAAAAAATCTCTCGCCCATGAAGATTCTGGTGGCCGAGGATGACATGGTGAGCCAGAAACTGATCAAGAGGCTCCTGGAGATACGGGGACATCAGGTTGTAATCGCGATAAACGGGCTTGAGGTCCTGGACCTGCTTGAAAAGGAAGACTATGATTGCGTTCTCATGGATGCCTTTATGCCCGAAATGGACGGTGTGGCCGCGACGATGCGGATACGTGAACGGGAGCGGAACAGCGGCATGCATGTACCCATAATAGCACTTACCGCCGATGCGCTGTCGGACAGCAGGCAAAAATATATATCGGCCGGCATGGATGGATACATAACAAAACCGGTTAAAATAAAGGAGCTTCTTGCCATGCTGAGAGATATTATGGCCGGAATTAAAATGGAAAAGAATGTGAACATATGACAAAAAGAATAATCAATACGGATAAAATTCTGGAAGAGGTCATCAGGCTTATTTATCAGGCCAGTTTCATCCTTCCCCCCGAAGTGGAAGCCTCAATTGACTCAATGATAAAAGGCGAACAATCGCCGGGCGCCATTGAGACTCTCAAGGTTCTGAAGGAGAACTCCCTCATTGCAAGGACTGAGGAATTGCCGCTGTGCCAGGACTGCGGGGCCGTCATAATATTTATTGAAATGGGGCAGGATATTTCCCTGGAGGGGAATTTTATCGGGGATGCCGTCAACGATGCCGTAGCCGAAGCCTATAGAAAATATTATCTGAGGAAAAGCATTGTGAGTGATCCCCTGAACAGGATTAATACGGGAACCAATACGCCGGCCTTCGTTCATTATGACCTCGTTCCCGGCACTGTTTTCCGGCTCACCGTGTATCTGAAGGGCGGCGGTTCGGAAAACATGACATCGCTGAGAATGTTTCGTCCAACGGACCCTGTCGAGGAGATTTTGGATCATATCGAAAAGGTCGTCGTGCAGGCGGGCCCAAATCCATGCCCGCCCGTTTATCTCGGTGTTGGACTGGGCGGCATGGCCGATGTGGCCATGGTAAACGCCAAAAAGGCCGTCTTGCGAGGCATAGGAACGCAGCATCCCGATCCCTATTATGCCGATCTTGAGTTAAAGATTATGGAACGCCTGAATAAAACAAATGTCGGCCCCCTGGGGTTCGGCGGAAACAGCACTGTCGGCGGTGTTTTCATCAAAGAAGCGCCGGCTCACATAGCGTCCCTGCCCGTGGCTCTGAATCTTAACTGTCATTCCCTGCGATTCAGGACGGTGGAATTATGACGACATGGAAGCGTATCAGTACACCGCTCTCATATGATGATGTGAGCCTCATGCATTCGGGAGACCGGTTCCTTCTTTCAGGGATTGTCTATACCGCCCGTGACCGGGCCCATGAACGGCTGCGATATATGGTGGCTGAGGGGAAAGAGCTCCCTTTTATGCCGGCGGGCCAGGTGCTTTACTATGTGGGCCCAAGCCCGCAACCCCGGGGCAGGATCATCGGGGCGGCGGGCCCCACGACATCATACCGCATGGATCCCTTCACCGAAGTGATGCTGAAGACGGGAATACGGGGCATGATAGGCAAGGGGAAGCGGGATGAAAAAACCCGTTCTCTTCTGCAGCAATACGGCGGAGTGTACTTCAGCAGCTATGGCGGAGCCGGTGCTTATCTGGCAAAGCGAATAACGGAGGCCCGCGTGATCGCATTTGAGGACCTGGGACCTGAGGCGATCTATGAACTGCGCGTTCTTGACTTCCCGGTAATTGTTATCAATGACATATATGGCGGTGATCTGTATGAAGATGCGATTCGAAAATGAAGACGATTTCCGGCTTTTCAAGGAAGAATTGAAACATCGTCTCGCACGACATTCGATCAGGACCATGGAGTCGGACGGATACCGCCGCTCAGCCGTAAAAATACTGATAATGAACAAGGAAAATGAGCCCCATGTTCTTCTGACAAAGAGGACACATAAAGTATCAACGCATAAAGGGCAGATTTCCTTTCCCGGCGGGGGCTATGATGAAGGTGACGGTGAAATTCTTAATACGGCGCTGCGCGAGACCTATGAGGAAGTGGGGATTCCCGCCGAGGCCATTGAATACATCGGTCAGTTTGATGATTACGTGTCAATATTTGGGCATCATGTGAGCTGTTTCGTGGGAGCCATTACCCATCCCTTTCCCTACGAATTCAATGATGACGAAATTTCCGATTATGTAGAGGCGCCGCTGCGTCTTTTTGTCAATCGTGAATATGAAAGGCTCCAGACCTATCAGCACGAAGGGAAGGATTATACCGTTTACCATTATCTCTTTAATGGATATGAAATATGGGGGCTTACGGCGAGAATTCTCACCGATTTCGCCGGGAAAATCATGAGTGAAGTGCATGAGTAGAAAAAAAAGACAATAATTTGGCTATTGCCCTTGACAAAAGCATCTGCAGATAGTAGCATATTTAGGAATTGACTCCAAAAGATTTTGTGTAATCTAGGACGCAGAGAAAACACTATGAATGATTCACTTATCAATGTCGGAGTAGCCCAGCTTAAAGTGGGTGTGAATCCGGCTGTTTTGCGAACAATACTGGGAAGCTGTGTCGGTATCTGTATTTATGACCGTATGAAAAAGATCGGAGGTCTTGCCCATATACTGCTTCCTCAGGATACTTCGGGCGGGGCCACTCCTGAAAAATATGCTGATACGGCTATTCCAATGCTGGTTGAGCGGCTTCTGAAGGATGGGGCCAAAAAAGAATTCATGTCGGCGAAAATAGCCGGTGGTTCAGCCATGTTCAAATTTCAGTCAAATGTCTCACTGGGACAGATAGGTGAAAGGAATATTGAAGAAGCAAAAAAAATGCTGGATAAACTGGGAATCAAGGTAGTTGAAGAAGATGTAGGGGGGAATACAGGGAGAGTTATTGATTTCTTTATGGATGACGGCCATCTGAAAGTTAAAGCCGCGGGCAAGGAAAAGATGTATTACAAAGTATAAGGATTTTCCCTGGAGACGCAAATGCACGAGCACATAAAACAAAGAATAGAAACAATCATAAGTAATATAGATCAGCTGCCTTCAATCCCGGAAGTTGCCAGCAAGATTATCAATATGGTCAATGATCCCAATGTGTCCTTTAAGGCTATTGCAGAAGAAATATCCAAGGACCAGTCTATGACCACCAATATCCTGAAGCTCTGCAATTCAGCTTTTTTTAGCAAAGGGAAAGAGATAACATCCATTGACCGTGCCATTGTAACTCTGGGTCTCAAGGAAGTTAAGGATATCGTCATGGTTGTTGCGACAAAACCGGTTCTGGATAAATTTGTCATTGGATATGATCTTGCCAAGGGCGATTTATGGAAACATGGACTCGTCGTTGCAACGGTATCGAAAAATATAGCCATGGATGTGGGCAGGAAAGATATCGCCGATGTCGTTTTTACCGGCGGGATTATCCACAATGTGGGTAAGGTCGTTCTGGCCCTTTTCGTGCAAAGTACTTTTAAAGAGATTATGGCTGACGTTGAAACTAAAAGCATCACCTTCAGCCAGGCTGAACGGGATATCATGGGTTACAGTCATCAGGAAGTGGGCGAAAAAATCCTGACGAAATGGCAGTTTCCCACCGTCCTTAAATCAATTGTACGTTTTTACCAGGATCCGGAACAGGCACCCAAGGAGCACAGGGCGGAAGTTTCAATAGTCCATATCGCCAATACCCTCAGCCTCATGGCAGGAATCGGGATTGGCAGTGACGGCCTGTACCATCAGTTGAATGGAGCGGCCCTGGAGGTTCTTGGCATTAAAGAAGATATACTGGAGAAACAGTTTTCCCGTATACCCGAGACCATCAAACAGGTCCGGGACCTGCTGTAACGAAAAAATACCATGTATTACATACGGCCCTGCCCTTCATGCGGACAAAAGGTCCGTTTCCCCATAGATAAAGGGAAAATAAAAGTGAGCTGTTCCTGCGGACACAGCTTTATTGCCGATCCCGATGATCCATCGCTTTTCAGGGATGGTGCTTTTGACCTGGGGGGCGGCAATAAGAAGAAAAGCGTATCTATGCAATCCATCTTTGCCAGGGTCCGTATTCCTGACCTGCACGCGATTAAGTCACGGATAATAAGTTCACTGTATGATCTCAGCTATAGCGTGCAGAATTTCAAGCTTCTGCCTGATGTGGAAAAAAAACGCCTCATTATGAAAATCCTTCTTTTTTTTATTGTTATTATTTTTCTTGTTTATATGCTTCTGTATTGTTCCGCACCCGCTTCTGTTGATGGAAACGTCATTTAATCGCCGGTCTTTTTTCATCTCTCTCAGAAAGACAGCACATAGGAAATAGTACTCGTTATGCCTCCTTCCGATATGGTTGTTCCCGTTGTATAGCCGTCCTCCATGGGAATGGTGAAGCTGTAGGCCTCGCCCCCAACCATATGAGGTAATGTCATGTCCTGACCATCGGGACAATAAATGGTCTTAGTCGTATTGAAGTCGGGCTCTATAGTGAGATGCAGCTCAGGCGTGTCTGATGGGGGAATTTCCAGCGTTCCTTCAATGGTAAATGTCACTGTACCCTGTGTTGTCGTGGTGCAGTCATCGGTGCCCCCGCTGCCCGAGACATCGAAGGTGTTGGTTCCTTCAAGATTTGCCGTACCATCGGCATTTGTTCCGGTTATATTAATAATTACCGTTCCGCCGTAGTGCATTGAATCGGCAAAATCATCAATGAGAGTGGCCTGATCGAATGTGATGGCTAAATTGAGAGAGTCGGGGGAAACCCACAACAGAGCAGTTTTTTCCACGGGTTTTTCCGCATCACAGGCGCCATGATAGGCCTTTACCGTAGCGTCATAATCAGCTGCGGTGAAGGTGGTCGTGGCGACACCCGATGAATTCGTCGTGGTCAGTCCAGGACTTATTTCCCCCGGCCCTGAGGGTATTGTGAAATTAACTTCCTTGCCGGTCATGGCTGTTCCGTCACACATAAGTGTTGCTTGTATGTCAGCTTCTTCTCCTGGGGCAAGGACCGATGGTTCAGCGGTCAGTGTCATGTCCGGTGCAGTACAGTCATTGTATATGACAACATTGAGATTTATGGTGGCGTTATAGGATTGACCGTTGCTGACTTCATAGCTATAATCGATCATGGGAAGAGGTGAATCGGGATAATCCGATGTTCTCTCGGTGAGATGATAGGCGCCTCCTTTCTGTCCGTTAATATCAAAGGTGAGATCATAGGCGATACCCACCACCTCAAAACAGGTGTTGTTCTTGGCGCTTTTATCACCGATTTTCCTGATATTGCTTTCAAACCATTTAATAAAATCAGACATAAACTGGTCGGCACTGCCGCCATTCAGTAAATCTTCAAATGAGCTGCCGCCGTATCCGCAGAAATGGGTTACTTCTGCGCTGAAGGAATTGCCGTCGGCATTGACTACGGCAGTGAAAGCGGACTGTACCCATATGCCGTCGGCGGTATCCAGATACATTAAAGGAAATGTTTCGCCCGGGGTCATGGGTGGATCAACCGGTATGGTAATTTTTACGGGCTGCAGAAAGGTGGTAGTATCGGGACCAAAGGATGCCGCACCTGCCAGGCAGGGAAGGGGCGACCAGGTGTCCGGCATTAATTTGTTGGTTGTATACAGGGTAATGCTTATGTCAGTGACTACTGTAAGGGCCCCGGCGGGTATTTCGATTGCTGAGCCCAGGGGACCTTCCAGCGTGCCTCCTGATGGACCGATAAGTGCCGATGTGGTGAGAGGTGCACCCTTGCTGTCTTTTACTGCACTGCAGTCAGTGAAAAAAGAGAGAGTGATCAGCAGAATTATGGACAGAATATCCCATCCAGGTTTTTTATATTTTTCCATGGCTGGACTCCAGGTATGTATGTCGATGTTTATAAGTAATTAAATATAGGGGCGAAAAGCAAATAATTGAGAGGATTGATTTATGGGGATAATACCTTTGAGGGACTGCTGACGAGCAGGGGTCAGTTTGGGTCAATAAAAAGACATCCGGTTCTTAGAATTGAACCGGATGTCTTATTTCTGTCAGGGCATGCCATGCTCAGCAACATCCCACACTCTCCGGTATTCCGGACCAATAGGATTGTTCGTGTCATCATCGTCATAACGATCAGGAACAACACTTCCGATGAAGCTTTCAATAAAAGCTGCGACGGCATACCACGCCTTGACCTCTGTTCCGCTATCGGTTACGATGAACTGGTCAAGGTCGGTAACCTGGTCCCAGTTTACCTGCGCGCCGACGTTATCTCTGGGCCAGAGGTCGATGCTACCGCCGGGACCGTCGCTGTCAGACAGATATTTAAGTCCGATGAGGGTCAGGAGACTCGTACTTACCGACAACATCTGGTAAGGATCTCCCGGAAGGCCCGTAGTTCCGGGCGCGGACATCCAGCTTCCCGTGGCATCCCAATCCGAGTTGGTGCGGTCAAAGATCAGGGTTTCGCTTTCTTCATCGGGGGATACGAGATACATCTGAAGAATATAACCGGGACCTGTTCCGGCAGCCAGGTCGGCTGTGTTGAAGAGAATCCTTACGCCCGATGGAACCACGAAGAGATCCCGGTCGCCCTGACCCATATTGCAGGTTCCCATTTCCAGGATGCCCTGCAGTTCGGCAGCCAGGAGGTTGAAGCGATAGAGTGATCCTCCATTAAGCCCATCTCCACCGATGTTATGCGGCATGGCTTTGAAAGCCTCGTATACGGTAATTTCTCCCGATTCATTGGGCTTTGCCCAGGCCGTATCAGCACCCGGTGTGACAAGTGCAACATCGCTCCCTGAAGAGGAGCGCATGGCGTCAGAGACCATGTTCATGCCGTTAAGCTCACCGTAGTAGAAGGATGATGAGGCTAGGACAGCGAAGAGACTGCCGTCGCCGAGCGCTGCGAATTGGGAAAGATAATTCGTTTCAATGTCGGCAATATAATCAATTATTTTAGTCAGAATTTCCGGCTTACCGGTGATCGAATCATCTATGGCAATAAAATCAGTGACGCTTTTTGATGGATCAACGACGCCCCTGCTCAGGAAAAGGTCGGTCCTCCCGGCAAAATCGGTCATGTCATTGGCTTCAATAATAGTGGTGGTCCAGTCCGATCCCGCAACCTCGCAGGGAACCTGGGCGGAATCCATGCTGTGAGAATGTCCGGCGCAGATAAGATCAATACCGCTGACGTTTTTTGCCAGGTCCGCCAGTTCACCCTCGGGAGTATCACCGCTGACTGAAAAAGACGCGTGGGAAAGACAGATAACCGTGTTGACTTTTTCCGTTTCACGAAGGGTTTCAACCATGTCCTGGATTTCGTCATAATCGACGGTGAATGTGCAGGGCATGGCATCGGGCATGAATACATTACCGCCCATGAGTCCCAGTATGCCGACCTTTATTCCCGAGGCGGTTGTCCTGACTATATAAGGATAAATGAACTTGCCGGTTTCCTCTTCACTGCCGTACAGGGCCTCCAGGTCATCATCGGCATTATCGGTGCCACTGAATTGAATGTTGGCGCAGAGAAGCGGGACAATTTTGCCATCGGCATCCTTTTCAGCGTTAAGAATCATGTCGGCCAGACCCTTCGGACCCATGGACATCTCATGGTTTCCAAGGCAGGCCGCGTCATATCCCATGGTTGCAAGCATGTTGAGATCGGCAGAGCCGCCGTCGCCTGTTATGAAAATTGTTCCATCGACAAAATCCCCGGCATCGAAAATCAGAGTATCGGATTCAGCCGACCGGACATCATCAAATACCGTGGCTAGGCGCGCAAGGCCGCCCGTGGATGACGCGCCGAGTGTAGTTGGATTGCCCGGTGTGTAGGGATTGTCAAGAAAGCTTGAATGACGATCGTTTGTTGTTAGAACTGTAAGCTTTCCCGATATCCCCGGATCTGAACTGCTATCGGAGCCGGAACAGCCCGTGAGAATAGTGCCGGCCGTGAATACAAAGAAAAGAAAAAGTAATGAAGAAATGGGTGTGATAAATCGCTTTGATTTCATATATACCTCCCGTTATTGAATTATGCAGATGAATTGCCGTGGTTTAGGGCAGAACCCTGCCTGAATATGCCGCACAGGGTATGTCAGTTGATTGTCCTTGTAAATAGAGAGAGTTACTCAGGGATGGGCAATTATTTCGTATTTTAATGAGTAAATATACTCAGTTTTATGATAATTTTCAGGTTATGGAGATTGGCATAACCGGTGATACCGATTAAGCCTTGACTTTTTGATTTATGGAATATATGCAATAGCCATGAACAGTGCATGTCAGTATATATCATGCCGGAAATTCCCATCGTGTTTTATTCAGACATGCAAATGGGTTTTTTTTCTTGTCATTGTATGGATTCCCCTGGGCTGCGGGTCTGAAAAACAGTTAATGGAAATCAGCGGGCCATGGAAATTTCATCGGGGATTCGATCAAGCCTGGCTCTTGGGACATAACACGGAGTCAATGGAAAATACCGTGCTCCCGCGGATGTTTTATACCACGGGGAATAATAAAGATGTACAGGGTCTTTTTACTCTTCAGGCGGAGATTCCCCGGGAGCTGGCAATAAAGGCGGAAAGGGAGGGGACTCTGGCCTTTGAGAGCGGCGAGATGACATCGCACCGCATTGACTGTTACATAAATGAAAAAATGATAGGATCTGTAGGAACACTTGATCCCTATAATCCGGCAATGGGACGCAACATTGTCCTGGTCATTCCCTGCAGTGCATTCCGTAATTCGGGAGATAATTATCTCACCATGGTTTTTTATATGGAAAGATCTGACAGGGTAGGACACGGCATTTATGGATATCCGTTGATAGGGAATACGGGCAAGGTTTATTTTCACTGGTACCGGGAAAATATAATAGGCTTGATCCTGGTCACCATATATCTGATGGTGGGGATTATATTTTTTTTGCTGGGTTTGCGGCGACCAAGCGATTTGTATAACCTGTATTTTGGCCTCTTTGCCCTGTGCTTTTCCCTTTTTGAAATGGCAAATCTGCAGTGCAGCGAGATCATCTTCGGAGATAATGTGCTGCTGCGTATGCGGGTAGACCAGGTCTCCCTGAAACTTATGATAGCAGCCTTTGTATTGTTTATTTCTCATCTCTTTCACCGGGAGCACCGGCCGTTCGTCCTTGTTCTTACCGCCTATTGTTTTTTCCTGGCTTTTTTGGATATGTTTAAAACGTTTGAATATAATCTGGATGACCGATATAATTTCTGGCATCTGGCAGTCATCACCGGTTTTCCCTATACACTGCATCTCATGATAAAGAAAGTACGCGGGGGAAACACCGATGCAGCTATTCTCCTAGCGGGGATTCTTGTCTTTACAGCGGGTTCAGTTCACGACATATTGCTCGACAGCGGTTTTATTGAAGGAACGTCAATTATCCGTTATGCGTCTCTTGGTTTTTTTGTCTGCATGGTGCTCATGCTGGTTAACCGTTTTGTAAGGCTGCTGGAAGAATCGAGGGAACTTAACCAGAACCTGGAAAGGAAGGTGTCTGAGCGATCGGAGGAACTGCGTGCTGCCAATGAACAGATACGCCTTCTTTCGAAGAAGGAAAAGTTCATGAATACCTTTCAGCTCACGGCCCGGGAGCGGGAAATTCTGAGTCTCATGATGGACGGTCTTTCCGGCAATGAACTGGCTGTTAAACTGGACATATCATACCGAACATTGAATAACCATGTCTACAACATGTACAGGAAAATGGGAGTTCACTCGCATCTGGAGATATTCGCCCTTTTTAACCGGTTATAATTAATTATTCTATACCGGCTATATGTCGAATTATTCTCCCCTTCAGCCTGGTCAGGGGATTACCCTTTCGCATTATAAGCTGGTCCATTTCAACGGGATAACCTGTCAGCAATGTATGTCCTGACGATGTAATGAGCACCGTGTCGGAGTGCCGAACACCGCCGACCCCCGGAAGATATATGCCGGGCTCAATGCTGATTACCATGTTTTCTTCAAGTAAATGTCTGCTTCCCATGGCAACCCAGGGGCCTTCATGATTGCCAAGACCGATGCCGTGTCCCGTACGGTGAAGCAGGTTGCCGCCATATCCCTTTGAAGCGATAAAATCCGTGACATGCTGGTCAATAGCATGACAGGGGGTGCCGGGACCTGCCATGGACAGGGCAATATCCCTGGCTTCCATCATGACAGCAAAGGCTTTTCTAACCTCCGGGACTGGATCTGTCAGGAACCAGGTGCGCTCACACTCGGCCGCATAGCCGTTAACCCTGAGAAAGGACATGGCGATGTGCGGTCCTTCCCTCAGACGGTCTTCAACCCGGGGAACGCTGTGCGGCATGGCGCTGTCAGGTGCAACCCATGACATACAGAGAATACTGGTTGTCAGTGCCTCATATTCCTGTTCTTTCAGTATCCTCATCTGGACTGCCCGGCCCCGTGAAAAAATCTCCAGTTCGGAAATATTATAATAGGCTCCGCCCAGAATTTCTTTCATGCCGATATCACAATACCCTGCCGTTGTCCGTATCATCTCGATCTCGGCCGGGGATTTTATTATCCTCATATCCTCAACAAGAGAATTGATTTTTGCAGAAAACCCCTTCAGTTCATGAAAAATATCAACAGACATAGAGGGCTCAACACCAATATTTTTTGTTTTTCCCAGAACCTTCTTTAGAATTTCAGGCCATCCACGTCCCCGGGGAGAAGGATATTCCCAGTAGACGGCAATTTCACCGATTCCTTCGGCTTTCCTTAAATGGACCTCTTCCATGGCCGGGACAATGAGGCCAGGTTTTTTTTTCGGCCAGATTATTATAAAGAAGGGTCTTTCCAGGGGGGTATAGGGAACGCCGGTGAGATAATAGATGCTTTCCTGGGATGTCACCAGGAAAGCGCCAAGCTTTTTCTGTTGTACTTTTTGTTGTAATCGATTCAGCCGGTCCAGGTATTCTTCAGTATGTATCATATTATTCCCCGATTTAAAGTGGTTTAATAATGATTATACTATTGGCTTTATAAAATCAATGATTTAATGAATAATTATAATGTCTTCCCATGATAAGAAAAGGCATGCACTCAATTCCCTTGACATATTTTCTTAACATTAGAACAGTGAGTTGAGAAGGTATTATAATATGATAAATTTTGGATAAAGAGAATGCCATATAGATTAAACGATACATCGGATTATCATCGACACGATATGGATTCCCTGGGCTGGGAGCTCACGGTATGCAACATGCTGGAACCCGTGGTGAGTCCTGTTCGGGATATACTTATGAAAAACGGCACATTCGGGAATCTCCTCATGGATTATATGGAGAAACATGCTCCGCTGCAGAGAGTAAAAAATGTCCTGGAGGTGGGAGGCGGATATGGATTTCTCATGCGTGATATTATCGACAGGCTGAGGCCTGAAGGGGTCACCATGATGGACATATCACCCTTTCTTCTGGACAAACAGCGTGAATATCTCTCCCCGAAGACAGAACTGGTTCCCTCGGGAGTCAATTTTATCGAGTCGGATTTTTTTGCCGTCGGGAATGATTTTCTGGAAAAATTCGATCTGGCTGTTTTTAATGAGAACATCGGTGATTTTCCCACGGTCTGTGACATCGATCCTCAGATTTTTCAGAGAGATGTTAGCGGGTTCTCGGATGATCCAATCATGGCGGAGATCGGTGAAATGTTTGAGACCTATGGATTCATAAAACCACGGGAGCGTTTTAATTTCAATCTCGGCGCGGTAAGGGCCCTGGAAAGACTTTGTAAAAGCGGGGTGCCCGTAATTTATATGAGCGAGCACAGCTGTGAGGCAGCGGCACCGGCCTGGCTGTCTGAAAGAATTTCAATTGCACCTGTTGAGAATCCCGAACGTATAAGTCTGAAGGGGCATGATGAATATACGATACGGTTTTCTCACCTGGAAAAAATCGGCCGGCATTTCGGATACGGTGTTGTGCGAAACCAGTACATCGATTTCATCGGAATAAATTATTCTGAGAAAATAAATTTCATTTTGACTTCGCATTCCACAAAGGACGATCATGAGATAATTCGTCACTTTATCGAGGATCTTGTCAAATATGAATCCCTGGTGCTGGTAAGGGAAGGGGAAGGATAAAGAAACAGGGAAGACCGACAGGGACGACCGGGACTGGCCGCTGTATCGGGCTTCCGTGTTTCCTCCGATGTGTTACTGCTGTTTTGCTTCCATTTCTTTTTTGCGCTGCAGCAGATGTTTGTAGTATTTTGACAGAGTGAGCTTTTGCTCTTCCATCGCGGCGATCTTTTTGTTTACTTCATCCAGCGAATACCGGTTCATTTTTTTCTTCTTGCCGGCCTGTTCTGCGCCTTCTGCCGTCTGCTGGCCGTCTTTTACTTCTTCAGTCATATGTCCACCTCTTTTGTTATGTATATTTTTTCATCTCGCGCTGCATGTCGCGATCCAGGTCCCGTTTCTGAATGGTCTTTCGTTTGTCGTAGCTGGCTTTTCCCTTGGCAAGACCGAGTTCAATTTTTGCCCTGCCGTTTTTAAAATAAATTCGCAACGGTACCAGTGTAAGGCCCTTTTCCTTCAGTTTTCCCGTCAGCCTTTTTATCTCCTGTTTGTGAAGAAGAAGCTTGCGGTCCCTGTCGGGTTCATGATTATAGCGATTCCCCATTTCATAGGCTGAGATGGTGAGTCCCGTAATAAATGCCTCGCCGTCCTTTATTTTTACGTATGATTCCTGTATGCTGCACCGTCTCTGGCGCAGGGATTTGACTTCCGTGCCGTGAAGAACGATCCCGGCCTCAAAGAATTCCAGTATCTCGTAGTCAAAGCGGGCTTTCTTGTTTCTTATAATGTCGATAAAGTGGTCTGTCATGGTTCTGCTGTTTTTATAGAATTTGTTTTGTTTTCAGTGAGATATGCGACGTATACAGGCGATGTATCCGAGATAACAGCATCGCCCAAAAGGAGTCAAGATATATTTAAACGGCCGGCCCTTACGGGTCCGGCCGTTTTTTATACGGAAGCCGATTACAGGGCCTTGTTCATGACACGGTTGAGCCGTTTTACAAATTCCGTGGGGCTTTTGAGTTCGATCCCTTCAATGATCATGGCCTGTTCAAGGAGCAGGTGGCTGATATCGCCGATAACGGATTCATCATCGGTGTGGGACAGCTTCTCCACTATTTCATGGCTGGGATTTATTTCCAGGATTGGTTTGAATTCCTCCATTTTATCCTGGCCCATGGCCTTCAGAATATGATGCATCTGAACCGTGGGATCGTTTTCGTCGGCCACAATGCATGACGGTGAATCACTGAGGCGGGTACTGGCCTTGACATCTTTGACAGCCTCACCCAGGGCCTTTTTAATTTTTTCAATGAGAGGCATAACCTCTTTTTCCCGCTCTTTATCTTCGGCGGTTTTAAGGTCTTCGGCCGCATCGGTGCGGTTGACTGATTTCAGGTCAAAGTCTTTATATTTCTGCATCATGGTCACGACGATCTCGTCGATTTCATCATCCATGATGAGGACCTCGATATCCTTGTTTCTGTACATCTCCAGGAGGGGGCTGTTCCTGAGGTTCTCCTCTTTCCCGCCTGTTATGTAATAAATTGATTTCTGATCAACCTTCATGCGCCCCATATATTCTGCCAGAGTCGTAAAGCCTTCAGTACCGGTCGATTTATACATGACCAGATCCATGAGCTTGTCTTTGTTTTCATAATCCTGGTAGAGCCCTTCTTTAATGGGGATTCCGAATTCCTTATAGAATGATGTGTATTTTTCGCGATCATTGTTCTTGATGGTCTCAAGCTCGCCGAGAATTTTTTTCACCGACGAAGACTTGATCTTCGCCAGGACCTTGTTCTGCTGAAGTATCTCGCGGCTCACATTGAGGGGAATATCCTCGGAGTCGATGACGCCCCGGACAAAACGAAGGTATACCGGCATGAGCTCCTTGTCATCATCGGTGATGAATACCCGTTTAACATAGAGTTTGATGCCGGGTTTGTAATCGGCCCTGAAAAGATCAAAAGGTGCCTTTGATGGTATGTAGAAAAGTGTGGAGTAATCCATGGTTCCTTCGGCGTGGGTGTGTACATAATGCAGAGGGTCCTCATAACCATGGGAAATTGTCTTGTAGAACTCCTGGTAGTCCTCATCCTTGAGCTCATTCTTGGGACGCTTCCAGAGTGCCGATGCAGCGTTGATCTGGCTTACGGTCGGTTCCTTGATCTCTTTGCGGTTGTCTCCCTCGCCCTCGTAGCGTGTGTCTTCATAGTGAAGAAAAATGGGGAAGGGAATATGGTTGGAGTATTTTTTTATGATATTCTCAATGGTCCAGCGGTTTGCGAATTCCTTTCCGTCTTCATTGAGGAAAACCGTCACCGTGGTGCCGATTTTATCGCGCACTGCCTCTTCCAGATCATATTCACCCTTGCCGTCGCTGGTCCATTTCCAGGCCTTATCCTCGCCGGCACGTCTGCTCACAACCTCCACCTTGTCGGCCACCATGAAGGATGAATAAAAACCGACACCGAACTGCCCGATGAGATTGGAGTCCCTTTTATCATCACCCGTGAGCTGCTGCACGAAATTTTTGGTGCCGGAGCGGGCTATGGTTCCCAGATTTTCTTCGAGCTCCTGGGCGTTCATCCCGATACCCGTGTCCTCAATGGTGAGAATTTCACTGTTGTGGGCATCGAAGCTTATATCGATGCGGGGACTAAAGTCGATTTTTTTGAACTCCTCGTCAGTGAGGGTGAGATACTTGAGTTTATCCAGCGCGTCCGAGGCATTGGATATGAGTTCCCGGATGAATATTTCCCGGTGTGAATAGAGTGAGTGGATGATGAGGTGCAGGAGCTGGTTCACCTCGGTCTGAAATTTGTGTTTGGCCATAATTCTGTCTCCTTTCGAATAGTATATAAAGAATTGCTAAAAAATATGGGAACCTCGAAAATTATTCTATGAATGTTTCCTTTTTCATTAAGCCGGGAACCGGTGCAATGTATCAGATATTACGGTTTTTGGGAATCAAATCAATAGCGGTCATTGCCCTCTCTACTGTGATTATCTGTTACTTGATCCCCTTAGAAGGTTACATTTTCAGTAAAAGTGTACTAAAAAAAATATACATGGAAAGATCAAGTATTATCGATTGTTTTTTGTAAAATATTTCAAGTAATAAGTACAACCCTTTTATCTTGTTTACATTTTTAATGCTGAATGGTATATTTTATCCTGATGTCATTGAAAGTAAAGCACATGAACAAAATAAGCAAAAAACAGATCAGGATAGCAGGACTTTTTTTCATTATATATAGCCTTGCTTTGACCTGCATAACGGCCTTTTCCTCGGAATTACTGGAAAGCCCTGTCAAACATGCCCGTAACTATAAAGCGTTTCCCATTGATATGAGGAAACCCCTCATATCACGGGTTCAGCCCGTACCCGATTTTGTTCTGAAGGCATGGCGGGAATGGGATGAAAAACCCGGGTATATCCCTTATATGCCCGACGAAGCGGAGATGAGGATCATCGGAGAATATATCGAGCTGCTACCTTCTTTCGTGAAAAGCGTTATGAAAGAGCGCATGCTGGGCATTTATTTTGTAGATAATCTCCTGGGAAGCGGGCTTACAGACTGGGTCGTTGATGACGGGAACAATATATACACCTATATGATTTTCAATCCTTCGACCCTGAAGAAGAATATTTCAGAACTGGTGACCTGGAAGGAAGAGACCTGCTTCATTAAGAATGACGGGGATATACGGGTCCGTATAGACCTGGACAGTAATATGAATGGCTTCTATTATATCCTCCTCCACGAAGCTACGCATATCGTTGATTACGTGCAGCAGATTACTCCCTATACGGAGCCTGATATTAAACGGTTCATAAAGAACCCCCGCGAGGCAACGGATTTTACTCTGCGGGTCTGGAAGGGCTATCGTGACACGGCCATGCCGCAGTCTTTCCGGTCCGGAATAACCTTTTACGGTTTTGGCAAGGGGCCGAAGATCAATATTACCGATGCTCCCGATATCTATGAAAATCTGTCCCGGTCACCCTTTATTTCGCTCTATGGTGCCCAGAACTGGGCCGAGGACCTGGCCGAGTTACTTACCTTCTATCACCTGACAAATAAAATGGGCATGAGCTATCGTATCGTCGTGTACAGGGGGGATACGGTGCTGTACCGGTTGAACCCGGCAGAGAATCCTTATGTGAAGACGCGGTTCCCCCAAATGGAGCGCTTTTACCGTGTTACTCCCGGCCGTAAAAAAGGAAACTGAGAGCGGAAAAAACCGTGAATATAACCGGTACCGCGATGTTGAGATAATATCCCGCCGTAAGTTCATAGGGAGCCCTGGACAGTTCCCGGGAAAGATGTATATAAATGACCCAGCCCATGTAATACAGGTTGGCCAGCGATTTTACCGCCAGTTGTATCAACGGAGAAAGATAGTCCGAAAGATAATGCAGGACATAGATAATGATGACGATGGCAATCATGTACACTGCCAGGGGATTATTGATGTAAAACCATGTCTCAAAGATGAAGTATCGCGCCACGGGGAGAATGATGGCAAAAAAGGCCAGGAGCGTATTGATGATGAGAACCTTTTCAAAAATATTCAGCTCCATGAACCGGTTGAGAAGCCTATCCAGTATTCTTTTAACAAAGGACAGAATAGTTTTTAGTAGATCGATTATTATATCCATAATGTTTTCACTGCCTCGGTAAATCCTGCCGGCCCGATGTTTTTTGTGATAAACACCTCGGGCAGTCCGGTCTGTATGATGCTGCCGTCATGTTTCCGCACCAGGCAGGGCCTGTCAACTTCCTTTAGCATGGGAATATCATTTTCACTGTCGCCCACACCCATGGTGACAACGTCCTCTTTTTCATGGAGGAGCGTATAAGAGGAGATGATTTTTCTCACGGCACTGCCTTTTGTCGAGCCCCGGGAAATGAGGTGCAAAAAGCGGCCTCCCTTGGTGATGGCCAGGCCCTGCTCGTACAGTTTTATGTTGATTTTTTCGAGTTCAAAAAAATCGATATCGTGCTTTTCCTGGAGGATAAAGGGAATTGATGAGCGCCTCTCCCTGGCAAGGGCGGCTCGTTTGTGCGGCAGGCCGGTTCTCTCCATGACCTCTTCTATTGACATGTCCAGTATACTTTTTACCGGAACCGGTATGACCGTGTTCAGCATATTGAATTTATCCCGCAGTTCCCGCTCCGGGAGGCCCTGGAACTCCACCCGGAGTGGTTTCCCGGTACTGCTATCGTGGGGCCAGGCGATACCGCCGCCGTTTTCGAACACAAAGGGTGAGCCGAGGCCCAGCATGCTATGCAGCTCCGTCATTTCAGGAAGTGTCTTGCTCGAGACAAGGACCAGGGGCACCGACCGTTCCCTGAGGAGATCGATGCCCTCCTGCGCTCCGGCATGACTGTAGGTGTTGTGGTCCAGCAGCGTGCCGTCAAGATCGGAGAAGACTATATACACGGGTCCTCTCGTTCCTTCAGTTTTTCTTGATAAGCAGAAATTCGACGCGACGGTTCCTTCGCCGGTTTTCATCGTTCTTGTTGGGGTAGAGCGGGACCGTCTCGCCCATGCCCACAAATTGAAGCCTTCCCTTGCTCGTGCCGTTTGAGACCAGGTAATCCATGACCGATTTTGCCCTGCGCTCGCTAAGACCCAGGTTATATTCTTCTTTCCCGATATCATCGGTATGTCCTTCTATGATGATGTCATAGCGTTCGTATTTCTGGAGAATGACATAGACGCGATCCAGTATTTTTTTGCCCTGTTTCTTGAGATCGGCGCTGTCGAAGGCGAACTGGATATTGCTGATGCGCATCTTCAGGCCCCGCTCGGTAACCACGACGAGAATATCAATGGATATTTTTTCGGGCTTCGATTTACCGATGTTGCCGGCCAGGTCCACGGCCTCGAGAACCATTTCATAATCCACGGCAGACTCCACGATATCCCTGTCGTCACTGAGTCCGTCCCAGAGTATTTTATCCGGAACGTTGCCCGTACCGCTGAAAGATTTGAAGAGGATGCCCGATGGATTTGAAATGGAAATCTTCCATTCCCTGATGCCGAAATCCTCGCCGGCTTCGGGGCTGATGGTCAGCACATCATTTTCCTCGTCGCCGTCGGGAGAAAAGAGATCCGGCGAATGGCCGATGGAAAGGCGCGGCGGCGTGCTGTCCACGATCAGTTTTTTCTCAAAAGAAGATGGTGTGTTGCCGCTGTTGAAGCGTGTTTCCAGTTTGACAAAGTAGATGCCGTCATCGAGATTTTTTCCTTCGGCCCCTTTGCCGTTCCAGGTCAGGATACCCGGCATTACACCGGTTCCCTTCAGTTCATGAACGGGTTTCCTTTTTTCATCCATGATGAGAACCGTATATTCCTCCATCCCCTTTGCATTGGAAAGGGACAGGTACATGCGAAGTTCCTTGTCGATGACATAAGAGAGATAGCTCTTTTCGAGGCGTATATCGGCAGTTTCATACTGGCGCGTCAGGGTGATTTCCTTTATATTGGCCTGGGCGCCGTTTCCCGCCTTGTCTTTGGTTACAATGTAATAGTAGTAGAGTCCCTCCGCGGCGTCATTGCCGTTATTGTCTTTACCGTCCCAGACAACGCTGCCGGGGACTTTACTCCCTTCAAAGGAGTAGTCTTTTACCACTATACCTTCGACATTTTTAAACCCGGCCTCCCACTGATCTTCGGGAGAGGTAACAATAGTCTGCTCGATGACGAATACATCCTTCTGCTTGTCGCCATTGGGAGAGAAGAGAGATTCCTTTGCTGCAAGCTTCACCTCGGGCATGGTAGTATCGATGAAAACAACGCCGCTTTTCTGTTCTGCTATGTTATCGCGCTCATCCCATGCCGTGAATGCGTAGGTGTATTTCCCGTCAGGCGCGGCGCCGCCTTTCGCATCGGTACCGTCCCACATTATGTTTTTGGGAACGTCCAGGGATGTCTTCTTTGAAAAGAGGCGGCTGAAAAAGTCTTTGAAGGTGAGCCCCTTTACCATGTCGCGATCAGAGATGCGGTATTCACGTATGACGCTGCTCTGCGGATTGATTATCTGCAGCCGCCACCCCTTAATGCGGCTCCGGTCCTCCACGTTGATATCAAAGACTACGTAGTCCTGGACGCCGTCATGGTTGGGAGAAAAATATTTCTGGTCAGGCGTAACTGCCGTAACCGGGGCCTGACGGTCCAGTTCGCCGTATTCCATGTTCAGTCCCACATAGTGGACTACTTTCGATTTCTTGTCATAGGCCAGGGAGTAGTTTACCGAGCCGGCAAAGTTTTGTACCGTGAACTGGTATCCGACTCCGGCAGTGAAAGTTCCGAAGTCGTATCCGTTCAGGGCAATACCGCCGGTCCGGACGATGTAGTGGTCCAGGATGAGCGATTCCAGGCCGAACTTGATGGGAAATTCCTTGTAGTAATTGACCAGGGAAACATCATTGTAAAAGCCCAGGTCAAAGGCGTTGTGGCGGAAGAACCTGAAAGCATATCCCGTAGTGACGCTGTTGAAGTTGATGGAACCCGTGGGATTGCCCAGGGGAATTCCCGCATTTACCGAGATACCGGCCGTGGGATCGAATATCCCGAAGCCCCGCGACTTGTTCATGCCGCTGAATTTATAAATGGCTCCCAGGGAACCGCCCAAATAGAAAAGATTATTTTCGTTTAGATCGGCGCCGAAGACCATGTCAATACCGAGACCTATCATCAATTTTTCCGTCAGGTCCTTGGCTGCTCCTACCCTGAAGCTGTAGGCGTTTTTCAGATCAACGGCGTCGGGAATGGCTATAAGGCGGAAAGAGCCGCCGATATTACCATACGATGTAGGCACGGCAATGGTAATATCGGGATTGTATATATTTCCTCCCAGGTTGCCATACTGAAGACTCAGCCCCAGGCGTTCCAGTGTGGCAATGGAGGCCGGGTTGAGATAGAAGAGGTCCGTGCCGAAGGAAGAAACTCCAGCGGTTCCCCGGCCCATGTTGGCCGCTGAATCGCCGTAAAGATAGAGACCCTTGCCGCTGTAAACCTGGGCGTGGGCCATGGTTATGCTGAAAATGGATATGATAATAGCGCATGAAAGGACTATTTTTTTCATATCGAGACTCCTTTGATATTGATTTTTGTATGTTTATGGTTTAAAGATAAATCCTGACATCTTATGGACAGGAAAAATTTTCGCAAGTATTTTTTGGTAAAAGAACATCTGTGTTCATAGCCCTGATGTTCTGGCTGGCGAGGATTATATTAATAATTTAAATATTTATCCATCAGGTAGGCGCGGATTCCTTTAAGGTCATCTTCTGATGGATCATCACAGATGATAAAATCTCCAAGATACATGGAGCAAAACTGAGAATGTGAAAGATCGGAACCAATGTTGATGCCCGTACCGAAACTTGACGAATATGCGGTGTTAAATGTACCCATATTAATGTTATTAATCAGCATCGTTACAAAACTATTATAAACCTGAAATTCGATTACATTATATCCGGAGATAGCATAAGCAAAAGTACAATCCATGAAGGTTATATCCGCGCCGTTATTTACCATGTATGGAGATCCTGATAGTGAATGGAAAATATAACTGTTCGTAAGATCACCCGCAGCTATAAATACAGTATAATTCATTGGATCAATGCTGATTTTTGAAGGAGTGTACATGGCAGAATTTGAACCGGCGAAATATATCATGTCGTTATTATTATAATAATTGTCATTTTTTACAACTGAGTTATAAACAGGGCCATTATAATAAAAATAATTAATCAATTTTATCTTGTTTTTAGAACCGTCTTCCCATGTATATACCGTATAAGTAACTGGATCATATTCAATTCCCCTGCCCGCATCGAGCCAGAACTCTACGGACTCATAATCACCGGGCACGGTATAGAGCAAATCGCCATCGCCGAAGGCGCAGCCCAGGGATGAGAAGAGAATCAGTGAAATGATATATATTATGCCGTGTTTGAATTTTATTTTCATAATGTCACTCTATCCTGAATTTTTTCCATTACCTGGCCCAGGTGATATACGTTGCTCCCAGGTAGCATTGCATACCCTCTACATTGGCTTTACTGTCACCCACGGGAGTATATCCGTAATCTACCTCCAGAAAGAGCCCCCATTTTTTTGCCAGGGCCATTTCAAAACCGGTCCCTGCCACGGCCCCCAGTGAAAAGAGATTTTTATTTTTCCCATATGAGCCGTCATCCTGGCGGTACCGTGTGGCGCTGAAAAGAAAGCGCGGTGCCATGGAAATATAATAGGACCAGTCAGTCCCCAGGAAACTGAAGTTTACCTTGGCCCGCGCACCGGCATCGAGGCCCGGCATGAACAGGTGGTGCTGCTGGATGCCCACATCCATGGGATCTATATTATCCTCTTTAACTTCGAAGTGCCTGAAGGAAAATCTGCCATAAAGGTCAAGGCCGAACCTGGACCGGTGCAATCGCTTATAATTATAGTCGACGAGCAGACCCTGTCCAGGACCGTAATGGTCATCCATATCTTTATCGTCGAGGAAAGCAACGCCCAGGCCGGTCCGTATCAGGGGTGCATAATACTTTTCCTTCATAGGCGGTCTGAAATTGTCCCAGTATGACTGGGCAAAGACAATGCCGGGCGAGAGGAACAGAATAGTCAGCAGGAGCAGCGCGGCATATGCGGTTTTCCGTGTCATATTCATGAAAAAAGCCCCCTTTTATGTAAAGATCGGCACGACGCGCCGACCTGCATAACATTATACTATCGTAATTCTCAAGATGCAATAGTTTTTTCGGATTCAGGGAGCGGAGAAAGCTACTTTTTCCAGGCGTAGATAACCAGACTTTTGGGGAAAAAGAAGTTAAAAAAACCTTCGGTTTTACGCCAGAACTTTGAATAGAGGCCATAATGAAGAAATTTATGATAGGCCTTTGTGATGGGATGGTCGCTCCAGTGGAGTCCCACGACGGAACGGATCATCCACCAGATGGTATGATAGGCATGCTTGAAACCGATGGCATAGACTTCCAGGCCGCATTCCCGCATGATGGCCGCAAGCTCCCCGGGCATGTACCGCCGCACATGGCCTCCCGGTGAGGTGTAATATTCATGGGTCAGCAGGTCGTAAATCTGTTCACTAAAAAAGGTGGGGACCGTTATGGCAATTCTGCCGTTCTTTTTCAGGACCCTGGCCAGCTCTTCACAGGCCTTATGATCGTCGTTGACGTGTTCCATAACCTCGGAGCAGATGATGCGGTCAAAGGTATTGTCCTTGAAAGGAAGATTCAGCGCGTCGCCCACGTGGGTCAGGTAACTGGCATTTTTTGCCTTTGCAACGGTTTTTTTCATTTCCACCAGTGAAAAGCGCGTGCGGCGCAGGGATTCGGTGTCGATATCCATGCTCACCACATGGGCACCCCGGGAGATGAACTCCAGGCTGTGACGTCCGAACCCGCAGCCCGCATCCAGGACGATCTGTCCCTCCATGACGGCGAGGCGGTTAAAATCGACGGTAAGCATGTATGACCTCTTCGTATTCCTGTACCATTTCTTTTGCGGCATTTTCCCAGGTGAACATCTCCAGGACGCGTTTGCGGGCCCTTTTCCCCATCTCCTCGCGGATGCGGGGATTTTCGATGAGATAGTCTATGGCCGTTGCCAGGGCCTGGGCGTCACGGGGAGGCACCAGGTAGCCGGTCTTCATATGCTCACCCACCACCTCGGGAAGAGCTCCTCCCGTGGCTGCTATGACGGGAAGCTCGCAGGCCATGGCTTCGGCGGCCGGAAAGCCGAAGCCTTCGTACAGCGAGGGGGATACGGCTATTTCAGTTTCGGAATAGAGCCGGATGAGTTTTTCGATGGGGATTTTCCCCGTAAAGGTGACGCGGTCGTTTATGCCGAAACGGTCGATCCATTTTGGCACATACTTCCTGTTAGGCGCTCCTCCGTCGACGATGGTGAGATGAACGCGGTTCCTGGTCATGCTCAGGGCTTTGAGGAGATACGTAATGCCCTTCTTGCGGTCCTCTACGTTGCCGACGAAGATAATGCTGTTCTTTCTTTTCTTGGCGTTGCGGATGGGATAGAATATGCCGCTGTCCATGCCGTTGTAAACGACCTTGATTTTTTTCAGGGGAACCTTGAAGGCCTTGTTTATTTCGATGGCCGAGTCGTGTGAGACGGTGATGATTTTATCCATTCGGTTTGCCACGTGTTTTTGCATTGCCAGGGGATAATAGAGGACCCGTTTCATCTTGATATTGAAGTCCGAGGGATACTCGAACCAGGTTGTACGGTCGATGGAGAGGGGATGATGAATGGTCGAGACGAAGGGTATCCCCAGGGTTTTTATGAGCAGGAAGCCGAATCCCAGGCACTGGTTGTCATGAATGATGTCGAATTTGTATTTACCATGGAGCTCTTTCAGCTTGGGGAAGGCCCTGAAGGAAAAGGCCTCAATCTCAGGGAACTTGCCGAACTTGGAGGCGATGAATTCATAAAGATTCAGCGGCTGTAGCGTGGCAAAGGGCTTGTGAGGTTTCACAAAGTCATTTTTTTTATTAAAATAATTGTGATTGCTTACATGATGTATATGAACCCCTTCCATGGGAGGAAAGTAGGGAGGGCCCTGGACTACATGGACTTCGTGTCCCTGTTTTACCAGCTCTTTCGCCAGGTACATGACATAGATACCCTGTCCTCCGCAGTAAGGGTTACCCCTGTAAGAGAGAAGACATATTTTCATTTTTTTCTCCTCTGTCCATTAATGACATCGTTATATATTTCCAGTGTATTCCTGGCGGCAACGGGCCAGGCGTAATTCGCTACGGTCCATTTTCTGCCGAATTCGCCCATTTTTTGCCGCCGTTTTTTATCGGCCAAAAGTATCAGGATGGCTTCCTTCAGCGCTGCGGGATCTTTGGGCGGGACCAGGATGCCCGCTTCGGGCGGAACGATCTCCTTTAGCGCCCCCACGGCCGTGGCCACGACGGGAGTCTTGCACGACATGGCCTCGGCTGCCGGAAGACCGAATCCTTCATAAAGGGATGACATGACCACCAGTGTTTTCGTGCTGTAAAGGCTCACCAGGCGTTCGTAGCTCACCTTTCCGGTAAAGGTTACTCTCTTCTCCAGCCCCAGACTCACCACCATGTCCCAGGCTTTTTTCTTGCCTGGAGGGCCTTCGTCCACGATGGTTAAATGGATATGTTCAGGGAGCATTTTCAATGCCTCTAGAAGAAAGATCATGCCTTTTTTATAATCCTCGCCGTTCCCCACGAAGAGCAGTTGATTTTCCTCGCGCGGCTCCCCTGTATTCGTGAAGAGTTCCACATCCATGCCGTTGTATACCACGGATATTTTATCCTTTCTTAAACCGAAGGCGCTGTGCAGTTCATCAACGCCCTTCCGGAAGGATGTTATAACACGGTCAAGACGTTTTATAACGAAGCGCTGCATGATGAGGGGATAAAAAAGAACCGTGGTCAGCTTGTCCCAGAAATTATTATTCATCATAAGATCGGCATCCCTGTCCCTGGTGAGAGGGTGATGGACCGTGGTAATCATGGGAATGCCGTAGCCCTTCATGGGGATCATTCCCCATCCCAGGGTCTGTATATCATGTATCAGATCATACTGTTTGTGTTTTAAAAGGGCTTGCATGGACGAGAAGGCTCTCATGCTGAAGGTCTGCATCTCGGGAAAAACATGGAAACGGCTGAGAAGGTAATCAACAAAATTCCAGGGTGATAACAGCCTTAAGAGTTTGTCATGGGGAAGGCTTTTTGTTTTTACCATCCAGAGATGGAGATTCTCCAGCCGGTATACCGTGGCCCAATCCTCCATGGGGTCGGGATAGGGCGGTCCCACGAGAATGTCTATTTCAACGCCCAGCTTGGACAGTTCTTTGGTGAGATTGTAGAGATATATTCCCTGACCGCCGCAAAAGGGGTTTCCCCGATACAATAAAAATAATACTTTCATCCGGAGATAACATTCTATTATTTGTTATCCGGCAGTGTTGTTCTGGTGGTTATGATGGCGACGCCGACCCAGAATACCGATCCAAGGATTACCAGTGAGATAACCGCGGCGGGAATTGCCAGGGCCCAGTAGCTTTTGATATAAATTCCATAGCCTAACAACACGGCCAGTGCAAGACTTATGACACAGAGTAAAAATGCCTGAATTTTGGAAAAGTCCTTTTTTTCTACTATTTCCGGCATGGGAGGCACCACCTTTATCGTAAGAATCGTTAATCCAATCCATAAACCGGTTCCCAGCAGCGCGTAGGAAACGAGCCCTATTGGAACGGCAATGGTGAAATATGAAAAAGGATACAGTGTCTCAAAACTATAGTCATTGGAAAGTATGAAGGCTGAATAGGAAAACAGCCCTCCCAGAAGTAAAACCACTATGAGAGACAAATATCCCCAAATTTTTCCCCGCGGCATTTGAGTTGACCTTACCTGTTTACAGAACACAACCGGAAATGAGAGACAGCTTCAGAAGTATTCAATCAGCCTGCTTTTTGCTATCTTTGAAGTAGGATGTGTTCATTTAAATTTTATTAATCAAGAATCCGATGTGCTGAAAATTTGTCAACAGTTTTAATCGGGAGATTTGTTTTATTGGACGCTCATTCAATATAGTATCCGGGGCCCTGATTTTTTAGTAAGGAAAAATAATTTGCTTTATTTTTCAAGGAAAACGACCGACAAAGATGATAAGGTAATTGGTGCGCATTAATTATTCTTTCTTGACAATTCCCTGATTTTTGTTGATAATGCTTTCAGAATAATAATCCAGGCAATAAACGGCAGGTATGAAATTACATTCACAATACACGGAAGATTATTTTCTCCTGAAGGTGGAAGGTTCCCTGTCAGTAGAGACCCTGAACACCTTTGAACATGAACTGCTAAATGCCCATAACAAGGGCCTGCATATTATTATTGATTTTTCAAGCCTGGTCTTTATTGACAGCTCATCACTTGGCGTTATTGTTGTCTTTTTCACAAAACAGATTTCAGTGAAAAAACACCTGGTTTTGCTGAATGTCGGCAAGGATATTATGGAAATGTTCGAAATAACAGGGCTTTCCAAGCGTGTTCATATCTTCAGCTCGCTCGATAGGGCCCTGGATTATATACATAAGAATTGACTGCTCATGTTTTTTTCTCTCTGGAGTACATGCAATCATGAAAATTATCGCTTTTCTCGGAAATCCCGGTAAAAAGTATGCCAGGAACCGGCATAATATAGGGTTTATCGTTGGAGAATATTTTGCCCGGCAACATGGCATTTCCTGCGGACAGAAAAAATTCAATGCCCTTTCAGGCAATGGGAAAATTGACGGGGAAGATATCTGTCTCCTCTTTCCCCAGACATATATGAATAAGAGCGGCGAGTCGGTCATACCTGCTCTTAACTATTACGGTCTCGATGTCCATGACCTGGTGGCCGTTCATGATGAAATAGAGTTCAATTTTGGGAGAGTGGAAGTCAAATTTGGCGGGGGGCACAAGGGCCACAACGGGATACGTTCCATAGTACAGTGCGCCGCTTCAGCTGATTTTCATCGTATCCGTTTCGGCGTGGGACGGCCCGAAAATCCCGAGATTCCCGTTGCAGACTATGTCCTCGGTAACTTTCTTCCCGAGGAAATGGTCAGAATAGAAGAATTGCTTCCCCGTATTGACGAAATGCTCATTGATGTGATAAAAAAGCGGGACTGAACAAAAGACTGTCATTAAACAAGGGAGATAGGGTATGAAGACAAGGACTCTTGTGGCGCTTGCTGCCGGTGTGGGGGCATATGTTCTCTGTTCGCGCCTGCTGGTATTTTCCACTGTTCTCTCACTTTTCATAAGCCTGATTATTTTTATCCTGTTCCGGCGCATTCTCTCGTTTGTCATCGACAGGCTGGCTGCCGCGAAGAATACCGTTGATGCCTATCCCAGGGATATCACGAAGGTGGTGGAAGAGGGTGTAGCTAAACTGAAAAACATACGCAACAACACACGGAAGATAGACAACAACACCGTGGCTGAAAAAATCATCGAAATCTGCCGAGTGGGTCTCGACATCTTCGAGAATATAAAGATCCATCCCGAGGATCTGCAGCGGGCAAAACCCTTCATTAATTATTATCTCGATGCCACGGACAAGATCGTATCGCGTTATGTGGAGCTTTCACGCAACAGCAACAACCCGGAAATCAGGGATTCCCTGGACCGGGTCGAGGCAATGCTGGACCAGATACAGGAAACCTATAAAAAACAGCTCCGGTATCTTCTGGAGGATGATGTGCTTGACCTCAATACGGAGATAACGGTTCTTGAGAGAACCATGAAGCTCGAGGGGTGATACGTCCCTATCGTATCTGAAAGATGAATCCCGGTGCACCCGCCTTTGTTTCTTTTCCTTTTCCCGACATATCTATGGCCCTGAGTACGTCTTTTTCAGAGTAAATATCCCTGAGACAGATGGGGCGGCTGAAATCCGCGCCGGGCGGTATTACGACGAGGAAAGGTATGGATCGGCTCCCCATTTTTTCCATGAGTGCCTCGGCTGCCGCATTTTTTACGGTGATATCGGCTATCATAAAGTCGATTCCGCTGTTCCTCACGGCTTCTGCTACGGCCGGCGTATAGAGAGAAACCTTTTCCACGAATTTACAGTTGGGGCACCAGTCTGCAGTGAACTTAACCATGCTGACTCTGCCTGAATCGCGGTTCGTGAGTATTCTTTCTTCGCTGAAGGCTGATGATGATATCTGCGCCGTACCCTCGTCTTTTGTGAGAAATGAAAAGGCGAAGAGATATCCGCCTGCAATTATCGCGATGAGTGCCGCTGTTGAAGCGATTCTTTTCCAGCGGGGCTTGAACAGTGCGCCGAATTTTCCGTACTGCCAGAAGGCCGCAGCCAGGAAGGCCAGGAAGGCCGCCATGGGCAGGTGAAGCGACGAATCAAGGATCGATATGAGATATACGGCAGTGAAGATGAGGAGAAATCCCATGATGTTCTCAAAGGTTCTCATCCATTCCCCCGGTTTCGGGATGAGTTTCAGGAGAGGCGGTCTCACGGTGAGGATGAAATAGGGAAGAGCCATTCCCACACCCACGCTCATGAAGATTATGAATATAATATAAGGCGGCCGGGTCAGAGCCCAGGCCAGTGTGCCGCCCAGGAAGGGACCGCTGCACGGAGTCGCCAACAGGGTGGCCAGCAACCCCTTTATGAACGCGTCGCTGTACCGGTTATCCCTCACCTGTGCAGCTTTGCCGGAGAAAGAGGGTGCCGATATAGTAAAGACCTCAAACATGGACAGGGCCAGTACAAAGACAAAGCCCGTCATGACGATAAGAAACAGCCGGTGCTGAAAAAGCCCGCCCCATCCATAACCGAAAAAAGATGCCAGCAGGGCCAGGGCCAGAAAGCTCGTGAGTATGCCCAGGGAAAAGAGCGAACCCAGCTTTACCAGTTCCTTCCTGCTCTCCCCGGCGTGTTTGACAAAACTCATGATTTTCAGGCTCACCACGGGAAGCACGCAGGGCATAAAGTTGAGGATAAAACCGGCGATGAGGCCGAAGATGATGGCCTGAATCAGTCCTGTTATATTCGAAGACTCAATATAGCGCGGCTCAAAAGTACTGCCTTTTAGGATAGGCCCCGTTTTTTCTGCCGAAGATGCAGTGTCTTTTTTCTGAAGGGTTGCACCGGGAGGAGACGAAGCTGCGAAGAGAGCCGCAAGGGACGTGCTCTGTATGGTGCTCCCATGGCCGGGATCAGTTATGGTGACAGGATATGGCAGTCTCACCTGTTTCGGTATGCATGTCGTGGCTGAGCACAGCAGAGCGTCGAAGGTAATGGCCAGTTCATGGAGACCATTCCGGGCGTTTGTCCCTGCCGTGACAGGGACAAAGATTGTAGTTTCATCTTTGTATATCCAGACAAACTCTTTTTCGTCCGGGGCATTATATTTTTTTGCCTGGAGGAACTGGGGTACACCGAAGGTGAAATTGTCGTTTTTAGCAACAATGATATCTGTGGCCTTTCCTGTTCCGGGTCCTTTAGGGTTGCCGTAAATATGACTCTTGTCAGGCATCTCCACACGAAAAGCAACGAAGGATTTTGATCCCCGCTCAAGGGTCAGGGAATCAGGGAGGGGGTAGACGCGGAATTCCGTATATTTTTCTTTTCCGCATCCCGAAAGGGCAAGCAGGGCAGGGAAAAGAGACGCAATGATGAAGGTTTTTCGGAGCATGAATGTCCTCTTGTTCACAGGTAATTTGCGGCAGACTATTATCCATGACCAACCGCTGAAACAAATCCTTTTTACCGCTTGTTAAGTATGACAGGGTTTCCCCCTGAATGCAAGCTGGAATTGTTGATATTGACACTTCTATTTATTAATTGAACTTTAGAGGTGTTAAAGGATAAGAATATAGTAAAATACTAAACAATAATTGTTTCATTTTTTTGAATTGGGGTGGGATATTTTTAATTATCCCCGTATCATCCTGTTTTTCGGGGAAGATAGCGCAACGGATCGGCCGTTTTTCCGTCATAATCGATTTGAAAGTGTATTTTTCCTGTATCACGGTCCACATATCCCAGGGTTTTTCCCGAGGAGATACGATCCCCTTCCCGGACGGTGATATTCTCCAGGTTGGCATATACGGTAATAAAATTATTGTTGTGCTTGAGGACGATATAGCGGCCATAGCCCCGCATATATCCGATTTTTTCCACGGTTCCTGCAGCCGAAGACATGACCGGCGCGCCGTTTTTCCCCCGTATTACCAGGCCAATGGACTTGACTCCCTCCATGCCGTCGCGGTCATATCGTACGACATGGGCAAGGGGCCACTTAAAAGAAGGGGAAGAGCCCCGGGTTGCTGCCGGAATTGTTTTTGCCGGAGCTTTCCGGCCGGTCCCGGCGGATACTTCTTTTTTAACAGGGATTCGCAGTGTAGACCCAGCCGCTATATGATTACCTGATTTCATATTGTTGGCTTTTTTCAGTGCATCGGTTGAAAGACCATATTTTCCTGCAATACTGTAGAGGGTGTCTCCTTTTTTTACTTTGTATCTGACATACACCGTTGTAGTCGATGAAGGGGATACGGTTTTTTTGACTTTTATGTTTTTTTTCGTGTTTGTGTTACCACTATATTCTCCGCGGATATACTTGTATCTTTTTTGTGAGTAATCCTCGTAGCTTTCCCGGCTTGCATAATATTTTTTCCCGTCATGGTTCTGGGCATAGGCAGATACCGGGGCCGCAAGAAGCCCGGTTAAAATAAAAATCTGCAACCTTAGCGTTACTATCCTGTCTATAAACACGGTTTATGCCATCCACACATCGAAGGCGCTATTTTGCCTTAATCTACCTATCGGGTTCAGGAGCTTTATAGTTTAGCATTAATAAAATTATTTTTTTATATTTTCTGCCCCTGCTCCGGCAGGGGAGAGATTTTATTGAAAAGGAATACACAAAAGGGTATTTTTGTAGAGAAATGAGCTGTGAGCCGATGATCGGGGTGAAAAAGGCTTGTTATTTTTAACTTTTATTTTTTAATGACGGTTTGTTCGCAAAATATTTCAAATAATACAGAGGTAGTGATGAGCTGTTCGGTCGCCATAGGAACGCAATGGGGAGATGAGGGCAAGGCCAAGATGATCGATTATTTCACCAAGGATGCGGATATTGTTGTCCGTTATCAGGGGGGTGCCAATGCCGGTCATACGGTCGTAGTAAACGGAAAAAAATATGTGTTTCATCTCGTTCCATCGGGTATCCTGCATAAGGATAAGCATTGCGTTGTAGGGAACGGCCTGGTGCTGGATCCCGTACAGCTCATGGAGGAAGTGGAGTCGCTCGAACTGGAGGGGCTCGATGCTAAAAAGCGCCTGTTTATTTCCGACGCGGTTCACCTGATCCTTCCCTATCACAAGGCCCTGGATGCGGCCATGGAAGAATTTCGTTCACAGAAAATAGGCACGACCAACCGGGGAATCGGCCCCTGTTATGCCGATAAGTGCCTGCGTACAGGTATCCGCGCCGGCGAAATTTTTGATGAGAATACTTTGAAAGAACGGGTCACCATCGCCCTGAAAATGAAAAATCTCGAACTGGAAAAGGTATACAATAAACCTCCTTTTACGCTGGAAGAGATCATGGATATCCTTACGGTTTTCAGAAAAAAGGCCGGAAAGATGATTATCAACACTCAGAATTATCTGCACCAGTCGCTCAAAGAGAATAAAAAGATACTTCTGGAAGGCGCCCAGGGATATGCCCTTGATATAGATCATGGCACCTATCCCTATGTGACATCATCGAACCCCACAATCGGCGGGGCGCTTCTGGGCACGGGACTCAATTCCTTTCATGTCAACGAGGTGATTGGCATTGCCAAGGCCTATGTGACGCGTGTCGGCGAAGGCCCCTTTCCCACGGAAGACACCGGTAGCGATGGAGACCGGCTCAGAGTAAACGGCAAGGAATTCGGATCCACCACGGGAAGGCCGCGGCGATGCGGCTGGTTTGACGTGGAACTCCTGAAGCAGTCAGCCAGGATAAATGGACTTACCAGCATATCACTCACCAAGCTCGATGTGCTCACCGGTTTCGGGAAAATAAAGGTTGCCGTAGGATATGAAAAAAAAGGCAAAAAAATTGATTATTTTCCCTCGGCAGAACTGGGAACGATAAAACCTGTATATGAAGAGCTTGACGGATGGGAGGAGGATATCGATCGCGTTATGAATTATGAGGATCTTCCTTCAGGAGCCCGCGACTACATTGATTTTCTGGAAAAAGCCGTGGGAGTAAAAATTACTGTTGTATCCGTAGGGCCAGGCAGGGAAAGCACATTTCTGCGGGGCTGACCGGGCACTTTTTTAACAAAAACTTTTATTTTTTATTGACAGTGAAGGCAAGGTTAATATATCGGTATTCCTACGCTTTTGCGAGTCGCTAGCTCAGTTGGTAGAGCAACGGCCTTTTAAGCCGTGGGTCCTGGGTTCGAATCCCAGGCGACTCACAGAGTCTACAGGGTTTTCAGTAATGCATTTGGTTGCTGGCAATTCAATATGATTCAATATATAATTTGTCCCCGTCGTCTAGGGGTCTAGGACACCGGGTTTTCATCCCGGCAACAGGGGTTCGAATCCCCTCGGGGATGCTTAAAAGAAAGGGCGGTTCAGATGAATCGCCCTTTCTTGTTTTAAAAGTTTATCGAACCCTGGAAAAAAATTGTAATTGTCATTGCCAGCATCCTGATTTCCCGCAAAAAAAAATTATCCATCCCGCCCTTGACTTGACCTCAAATCCATGTATACTTGTAAACACGAAAAATGAATTATCTTTTTTAAAATGGACAAAACCGTGTGATCAAATGTATCGCATGCGTTATTGTCTGAATAACCGTCACGGTTAGCCGTGGAAAATCCCTATACGTACATATAAATTAAGGAGGTTTTTCGATGCGTAAAATAACAGCAGTTTTGTTTATGCTCATAGTTGCCGGGTTCACGAGCCTGGTCCTGGCACAGGACGTGCCGGAGAAGAAGGAGACAAGCTCTTTTTCAGGTGTAATTTTTATGGAATACATGCAGGACCTGGCCGATGACCATGCCGGCGTCTTTGCGGTGAACCGGGTGTATTTGGACTGGAAAAGGGGCTTTGGTGACATATTCAGCGTGCGTGTAACTACGGATGCTCTGTTTGAACGACAGGGGGGCTCCAGTAGCGGTACTATCGATAATAATGGTTATGAGCTTCTCATTAAGTATGCTTACCTGCAGGCTGCTCCGGAAATTGATCCGGTAAAATTTACAATACAGGCAGGAGTTATCCCCACACCTGCTATAGCACTCATGAACAGTCTGAGCGGACTTCGATGGATCGGCAACACCTATCTGGGAAACAGTAAGGTTATCCTGCAGAATAAGACAATTGATTCTTCCGCTGATCTGGGAGTTACTGTTTCCGCTGAAGTGATGAAGATAGTTACCATATCAGGCGCTGTCGTAAAAGGTGAAGGTTATAAGAAAGTTCAAGCGGAGAACATGGTTTACGGCCCATCCTATTATGGCCTTGTTTCGGTGAACCCCCTGGAGCATGTCTACATCAATGGATTTTATCGTTACAATGAAACAAGCACTACAACCATGATGTATTATGGAGGCGGCCTGGCCTGGAAGGACAGCATAATAAAAACCGGCCTGAACTTTGTCGGTGTCAGTTATTCCAATGGAACCGATACAAGTGGTTATTTTA
The DNA here is from genome assembly GCA_002839375.1 of Spirochaetae bacterium HGW-Spirochaetae-1. Classification (NCBI taxonomy): domain Bacteria; kingdom Pseudomonadati; phylum Spirochaetota; species Spirochaetae bacterium HGW-Spirochaetae-1. The sequence continues at coordinate 184,652 of PGXY01000001.1, forward strand.
TAGAAGCGTGGCTCAATATTAATTTTGACTCGCTTATAGGCATGCCGGTGCTGGGTATTGGAAAGGCTGGCTATGGGAACTATGAAGACGCAAAGCAGGGAATATTCGGTTTCGGTCCCGGCTGGCAGTTTAATAAGTATGTGCAGACAGTACTGTATTATGAACTGACTTATGACGATAGCGCCGCAGAGGATCATAATCTCTATGTAAAAGTTGAAGCAAAGTTTTGATGGCAAAAAATAAATTTTAAATTGCGCTGATGCTCGGTATATGATGTTCTTGACAAATATGAAATTGTCGGAGAAATGAATGTCCGGGCATTTTTATTTTTGAGATATTTTCAGAATTATAAAAACATTTAGACATATAGACCTGCCTGTTACCGGAAGTCAGTGTTTTTACCATTAAAAACTTTCTCAATGGAGGAAATTATGAGAATCAGTTTTAAAAAAGATCTGGTAATGGTGCTAATTCCGCTCCTGCTCATGACAACGGGTCTTGTTGCCGCAAAAAAAGTCGGTATTTTGATGATGGCCACAACGACAAGCACGGACAATACGGGACTCCTGGACTATCTGCAGCCCGTTTTTGAAAAGGAAACGGGTATTGAACTGAAGTGGGTTGCCGTGGGAACAGGAAAGGCCTTGGAACTAGGGAAAAATTGTGATGTGGATGTGCTTCTTGTGCATGCCCCGGCAGCGGAAAAAAAATATGTAGAAGATGGATACGGCATTGACCGCCGCCCGGTCATGTTCAATGATTTTATAGTCATCGGCCCCGCCGGTGATCCGGCAAAGTTGAAGGGAAAAAAGGTTATTGATGCCTTTAAAATTATGGCGAAGAACAAGATACCCTTTGCCAGCCGCGGTGATGATTCGGGCACGCACAAAGCCGAATTAAAAATCTGGAAGGATGCCGGCATCACGGCCCCGGACAAAGAGCAGTGGTATATCAGCACCGGTCAGGGCATGATAAACACAATCAGTATTGCAGCCGAGCGGAACGCGTACACTTATACCGACCGGGGAACTTATTACAAATACGATGCTGGGCAGAAAGGACACTCCCCCCTGGTGATCATCCTTGAAGGGGACAAGGCCCTTCTCAATCAGTATAGCGTCATTGCAGTTAATCCGGCGAAATGCGGCAAGGTAAAATATAACCTGGCGAAAAAATTCAGTGACTGGATGGCCTCACCATCGACGCAAAAACTCATTGGTAATTTTAAGGTGGAAGGGAAACAGCTCTTCACGCCTAATGCAGAAAAATAATCTTCAATATCAGTCATGGATTATATTACAAACGGCATCATCCAGGCGGTGAAACTGCTTCTTTCGGGAAACGAGGAAACCTTTTCCGCTATTTTTATCACCCTGAAGATATCCACGCTTTCTATTAGTGCAGCCCTCATGATGGGGCTGCCCGCCGGATTTGTTCTGGGCTATTACAACTTCCCGGGGAAGGGGCAGATCAGGTCCGTGGTGGATACCCTCCTTGCACTGCCCACTGTTGTGGTGGGCATCATCGCCTATGCCTTTCTGTCAAAGCGGGGCCCCCTGGGAGAATTGAATCTGCTCTATACGATACCCGGCGTTGCTATAGCCCAGACGGTCCTGGTGCTGCCCATTGTCATTTCCCTCACTGCTACGGCCATTGAGTCCCTCGATGCCCGTCTCAGGTTGACGCTCATCACCCTGGGAGCAAGGGGAAACCAGATCATTCTGACCAGTCTCAAGGAAGCGCGCTTTGCCATCACGACGGCAGCGGTAACGGCTTACGGGCGGGCCATCTCCGAGGTGGGGATTTCCATGATAATCGGCGGCAATATAAAATGGCATACGCGGACCATCACGACGGCCGTTGCGCTTGAGACGGGCAAGGGAGAATTCGCTCTTGGCATAGCTCTGGGCATTGTTCTGCTGCTCATCGCCTTTTTGGTGAACGGCGCTCTTATTTTCCTGAAGAAGAGGGCATGAAGGACATGGCAGAAGAATTACTTTACAAAGTTACAGACCTGGTGCAGCGCTATGATTCCGGTTTCACCCTCAGTGTACCGAATCTGGAAATACGGAAAGGGACTATCACAGGCTTTGCCGGTCCTAACGGCAGCGGGAAAAGCACCCTGTTCAGGATTCTTTCATTCCTGGAAAATCCCGCGGAGGGAACAATTTCGTACAACGGCTTTCCCGTGTTGGATATATCTTCAATGCGGAAACGCGTCACTTTTCTTATGCAGGATCCGTATCTGCTGAAGAGATCGGTCTTTGAAAATATCGCCTACGGGTTGAGAAAAAGGGGCGAGAAAACCGATCTGCGCAATGACGTCTTTGAAGCAATGCAGTGCGTCGTACTGGATCCTGAAAAATACGCTCATCGTAAATGGTATCAGCTTTCAGGTGGTGAGGCCCAGCGTGTAGCCCTGGCTGCCCGCCTGGCCATAAAGCCCGATGTGCTTATTCTCGATGAACCGGTTTCCAGCAACGACATGGCAAGCGCGGAGCACATACGGGAGGTCATAAAAAGCATCCGGGAACGGTTTGGCACCACGATTCTACTCACAAGCCACGACATGATATGGCTCAGCAAAATATCCGATGAAATCATGCGTTTAAACGAGGGCATGATAATTGCGGCAGGAACGGAAAATGTGATCCCCGGTCCCTGGCAGGCCGGTGATAATAATCTCTGGTACAGGCAGTTCAGGGACGGGATAAAAATTTACTCAACAAAACCGCCACGGCATACAGCATCGGCGATTCTTGAGCCCTCGGATATCATGATATCGGCAAAGAAACCGGTCTCGCTTTCGGCCCATAATATCATTCGGGGTACCATAAGTACTATGTCGCGGGATACGATTTCAGGAAAAGTCAGGATTTCCGTTGACATGGGTCATATGGAGCTCGATGCCCATGTCACGGATGATTCCGTTATTAAAATGTCTCTTATTCCCGGGAAAATGATATGGCTTGTTTTCAAAGCTTCCTCCCTCCGCTGGAATTGATTTAGTGGAATATTGCGGGAGGAGTCTGATGTGCTGTTACGGTTTGGATGGTGATCCTGGATCAGGAAATGCTACTGGGGTTCTATTTTCAATGTCTCATATATTTTCATCGACGTGGTCTGTTCAAAATCAATCATGACCTGTATATCGGCATAGTCTGATATTTCTGAAAGATATTGCTGAAACTGCTCCGTTATCTCGGCTATCCTGTTTTTTTCAACCCAGGCAATGACGTCTGACGTGCCGTGAATCTCGATGAAGCGTCTGAGCCCGTTTGTGATCTTGCTTGAGATGCCGGGGTCAAATTCAGCCACTTCCAATTCCTTCGCCAGGCCGGAATAGAAAGCATCCCATTGTTCCAGGGGTTTATGCTGGTAAATTGATGCGAGGTGGGAAGCAATGCCATATGTAGCGATAATAGTATTAAAGTATTTATTTATAATAACAATAAATAACCCGTAGAGTGCATCCTCTTGTTCCTTAAACCTTCCCTTGACAACAATAATGTCTTTGTATTCGCCGGTGAGAAGTTTTTTTGCCAGTTCAGTATCGCCATCACAGAATTTTTCAGCAAGTCTGAGTTTTTTAAAATATTCTTTGGCGCCGTCAATCTCTTTCATAAATTATTTCATTTGGGATTTTATATATCTGTTTTCCCGTATAGGGAGAACAGATAATTGTTTCATCAATATGGGCATAAAGTCAAGGCATTTTTCAGTGTCCGGTTCATGGGCCGTGTGGTGGATTATGTCGCAATACACGGTGTTGTGCGGTGTGGCTCTATTTTAACAAATACGGACTGGCAATGGCACTGGAAATTTGTCAGGTCCTGCCCCTACGTCTTGATTAGTACATTGCATTACGAAAAAATAAGGAAGGCGCCCGATTGATTAATATTTCAGCTGTGCTACTATGCCATCACTGACCACTTAATTAAAGTTATATGACACACGAATAAGATTTAAAAAACAAGGAGCGGCATATGACAGCACAACAATTATTATGTGATCTCGCCATTGCGGAAAGAAACATGGAAGTACAACTGAAGTATAACAGGCTTCGGTATTCAAATGAAGTATCAAATATGTTCACTGTCAATGATGTCAGTACTTATTATGATCTTATTCAAAAAAATATAAGACAGGCCCTCGCACTGCGCAGACTGGCTAAAAGAGAACATTTGCTGTAAATGTTCATAATTCTATGTAATGCTATATTTTCAAAATTTTTTCAGGTTGAGTCGTAGTCGGAGGTCGGGAATTCATTTTTTAAAAATAATTCCCCTGTGTAGATTAGAGTGCTACGGATTTTTGGCAAACTTAGCCACATCTATCTGGCAAAACGAATGATTACTGTTGAGGGATTTGAGTTTATATTAAATACAGTTACAAGTGCCGGGAATTCTGATAAACTACATAGAGGGGAGAAATACCATGAGTGAGCAGAAATTATTTACCGATCTTGCTATAGCAGAAAGAAATTCTAAAAGGAATGTCAATAAAAAGAAAATACATTTTGCCCTTGAGGTTCGAGAGGCCTTCATCAAAAATAACGTCGATTCATTTCTGGACCTTGTAAGAAAGGATATTAAAACTGCTTTGCAGTTGCACGAACTTGCCAGCAGGGAACAGCTTTTATAATTTTGATTTTACTCCCAAAATGATCTGTCCATACACTCTTTGGCAGTCTCCCGACTGCCTTTTTTTTGTACACGCACTATCAACGAGAACTAAAATTCTTACTGTGCCTTCTGGCGTTCCCATATAATGTGTTCGTAATTTTTAATATTCTGTGTTTTTAATGTTTCTCTCATCGAATCATTCATGATAGCCCGCCGCAGGTCCGCTCCGGTGAAATCACTGTCAGTGATCGTCGCACCCCTGAAATCTGCCCGGCTCAGATTGGCACCGCTGAAATCCACCAGGTTTATTTTTGCCTGTTGAAAGTTGGCGCGGTACAGGTTGGCATTTTTTAAATCGGTTTTATACATATTAGCCTTGCTTAAATCGGCCTTGTAGAGTGTTGCTCCACGCATATTGGTATTGTTCAGATTTGAACCGATAAATTTTATATTTTGCAGCTCTCCGGCGCCAAAATCAGCGTTATACAGGTCGGAACCGCTGAAATCGGCGCTTATAAGTTTGGCCTGGATCAGCACGGCGCCCAGGAGATCGGCATTATGTATTTTCGTGTTGGTCAGGTTGGCCCTGTAGAAGCGTGTATTGAACAGCTTGGTGTTGGACAGATCAGCACCGCTAAGATTTGATCTGCTCATGTCGGCATCACTCAGGTCAGCTCTTAAAAATTTTACTCTTACTAAAATGGTGCCGCTGAAATCCACACGGTACAGGTCTGAATCGGACAGATCTGAATCGGTCAGGTCGGCCCCGTTGAGATTGGCACCGATGAAGTCTGCGCCTATCAGGTTTGCTCCGATAAGAAGAGCGTGATAGAGATCAGCGCCGCTGAGATCAGCGTTGGATAGATTTACGCCGGTGAAGTTTACGTTGTACAGCCTTGCATTGCTGAGGTTGATATCAGTGAGTTTGGCTCCCGTAAGATCAGCCTTGTAGAGATCGGCGCTGTAAAGAATGGCCTTATCGAGATTTGCTCCCTTCAAAGAGGCTCCGCGGAAATTGGCATTGTTCATTACCGCACCGCTGAGATCAGCGCCGGTTAGATCGGCGTAATAAAAATCCCCCTTTATCAGGTCCGCATTCTGCAGGTTCGCACCCTTGAGATTCCTGTCTTTGCTGACTGCCCGCTTTAAATCCTGCAGGTCATAGCTGAAGAGACCGGTTGAAAAAATAATTAGTATTAATCCAGCCAGCGATGATATACGATATGTATGTTTCATGACACGCCTCTATAATGTAGTTATAAAGATATAAATCTTACAAGCTTAGAGTAGGTCAATTTTGGTGTAAAGAAAAAATTTTCCAGGGCTGAATTTTTTAGATATGATTGTCATATCTAAAAAACCCGATTTGAAACGTCAAGCCTGAAGACCGTATATACTTGACAGACAATTTATCCGGAATAAGACTGTCATTTATTGCTTGGGCGAAAATATAATAATTTACCGCATATATTAATAATTATATATTAATGCTTGAAAATAACAAATTTACTGTTAATTATTTTATTAAAGATAAAGGAAAAATATAAGCGGGCCTGCTGTACGAGTGATATTGGCAGGATTCAGGGATTGTATTATGAGAAAATTAGCAAGAAATGATCTGTGTTGGTGTGGTAGTGGGAAAAAATATAAAAAATGCCATATGCTTTCCGACCTGGAATCGGGGACTGGTCCGGGAAAGTTCATAAAGCCTCCTCCCGGGGTAATATTGAAAAATTCAGAGCAGATTGAAGGAATACGCAAAAGCTGTGAGCTGACCAAACAAACTCTCGATATGGTGGAAGAAAGAATCGCCGAAGGAATCACCACCAATGAAATAAACGGATGGGTCCATGAATTCATCACCAGCCGCGGAGGGATTCCTGCTCCGTTGAATTATAACGGGTTTCCTAAAAGCGTGTGTACCTCTATAAATGAGGTGATCTGTCACGGAATACCCGAGGACAGGTCTCTGAAAAACGGCGATATTATTAATATTGATGTGACGTGCATTCTTGATGGATATTATGGCGACGCAAGCCGGATGCATTTGATCGGCGATCCTCCCGAGGAGGCACGGAAAATTGTCCGTGTGGCCCGTGAATGTCTTGATGTGGGGATAGAACAGGTGCGTCCCTTTGTCGATATCGGCGAGATCGGTTTCGCCATTGAAAAGCATGCCAAGGCTAATGGATGCAGTGTCGTCAGGGATTATGGCGGTCATGGCATCGGGCTGCGGTTCCATGAAAACCCCCATGTGCATCACTATGGAAGCCGGAAGCGAGGCATTACCATGGTTCCCAATATGGTTTTCACCATAGAACCCATGATCAACGCGGGACGCTATGAAACGCGGCTTCTTGGAGATAACTGGACCGCCGTCACTATAGACGGGTCGCTCTCAGCCCAGTGGGAACATACCGTGCTGGTAACGGATACGGGTGTTGAAGTGCTGACGGCCTGATATCGGCCACTCCGCCCTTAACTGCTGGTAAAATTTTTTCCATCGAGGATGAAAAAGCCGTATTGTGCCAGCAGGTTCGGTGCAAAGGAAACCCTCCTGGCAGTTTCCCTGCCATTGATGGAAAAATGACGGCGCATGTCCACGGGATAGCCGTTCTTTTTGCAGAAATGGTCAAAGTCGTTTATGGTAAGCATGTGTATATTGGGCGATTCATACCATTCATAGGGGATCATAGGACTCTTCGGCATAATGCCGCGGAAACCCAGCTGGTATCGGACGGAGATAAAGGCGAAATTGGGAAAGCTGATAATCGCCCTTTTGCCTATTCTCAGTATTTCCTTTACTACATAATCGGGGCGCTTCGTGCTCTGAATGGTCTGGTTGAGTATCACGTAATCAAAGGAATTATCCCGATAATCCGCAAGTCCGTCGTCTATGTCTGCCTGGTAGCAGTATAAACCCTTTTCAACGCAATGGCCAACGCCGTCGTCGGATATTTCCACGCCGAAACCGCTCACATTTTTTTCGCGCTGGAGCCGGTCCAGGAGAACGCCGTCGCCGCAGCCCAGGTCAAGGACCCGGGAATGGGGAGGGATGATGTCGATGATGAGATCGTATCCTATTTCACTGTACTGTTCCATTGTCCAACCATATCTTACCATATTCACTTTTAAGAAAATTGGCAATATATTTTTCCAGTGCGCTGTTTTCCAGGAGAAAGGAATCATGTCCCATGTCCGTATCTATATCAGTGTAGATGACATTTTTCCCATTGGCACGCAGGGCTCTGACGATTTCCTTGGACATGGGGCTGGGATACAACCAGTCCGATGTGAAGCTTACCACGAGGAAATTTGACTTCGCGTTCTCAAAGGCCTTTATGAGGCTTCCGTCGTGGCTGGCATTGAGATCAAAGAGATCAATGGCCCTCGTTATATAGAGGTAGGAATTGGCGTCAAAGCGATCCACAAACTTGATTCCCTGGTGGTGAAGATAGGATTCCACCATGTATTCTGTCTTGAATGAATACGTGTCGGGGTTGATTTCCTGAAACCTGCGGCCGAAACGTTCGTGCATGTGTTTTTCGCTAAGGTACGTGATGTGCCCTATCATTCTGGCCAGGCCGAGGCCGGCGTCGGGAGGCCATGCGCTGTAATAATTTCCCCCGCTCCAATTTCTGTCATTTATGATGGCCTGGCGGCCCACCTCGTTAAAGGCAATTCCCTGTGCCGAGAGCAGGGCCGAGGTTGCGATGGCGATGACGGAATTGGTCTTATCAGGATATTGAATTGACCATGACAGGGCCTGCATGCCTCCCATGGAACCGCCTGCAACGGAAAGGAGTTTTTCGATGCCAAGATGCCTGATGAGATGATACTGGGCCTGCACCATATCTTCGATGGTGACCATGGGGAAATCCAGTCCAAAGGGATTTCCTGTTTCCGGGTTTATAGAAGAAGGCCCAGTGGAGCCATTGCACCCGCCGATAACATTGGAGCAGATTACGAAATATTTATTCGTGTCAAAGGCTTTCCCGGGGCCGATGTAGATATCCCACCAGCCTGGATACTGATCATCGGGGGTGTGATAACCGGCGGCATGGGCCGTTCCGGAAAGTGCATGGAAGACGAGGATTGCATTACTCCTGTCCCTGTTTAGTTCACCATAGGTTTCATAGGCCAGGGTGATAGGGCCCAGTTTTTTTCCCGACTGCAGAACCAGTTCATGGGGCGGCTCGGCAAAGGTGAAATATTTGGTCTCCACGAGCCCTGCGCCGGAGTGATATGTTTTTATCGGTTTCTTGGTCATGGAATTTCCTGAATTCAATCCGGATACACATTGTTTTTCAAGAGAGACCGGAGAGCGGCTGAAACAGGTTTTTAATGCGGGATAACATGGGGCAAGGATTACGAGAATCCTTCATCAGTGTGTACCGGAATCTTTGCCGACGGAACCGGTACATCAGCATTAAAAAACCGCAGTCACTGAGACAGCGGTTGAAGAAAATAACTTCCCTTCTGCTGCCTCATCTATCGGAGATTGTAATCCGCTGGAATTGGCACCTGTTCTCAGCAGGGAACGGTTGCCGTGGCTTCAAAGGGCCAGTCCCTCCGCCACTCTCGATAAGACAATGTTGCTCCATAAATGACGGGTCGTGGAAAGTGTCAATAAAAAAAAGAAAATACGGATATTAAGTTTTTTAGAATTTTATTAAACATAAAATAATTATTAACCATTTAGATTTTATTATTAATCCCTGAAATTATGTTGACATTATCAATATTTGACGGGATATGGATTGACAAAAGGCTTTTTACTGTACAAGTCCCACCAAACAGTAATTATTCGGTCTTTTTTGGGATGTATAAAAAGTAAATATCTGATCACAGGACTTTTTTATGTGCATAAAGGGAGAGAGGTCGGATATAATCCGACCGTGCAGATAAGTGTCCTGTGTTAGAATTCAGCACAAGGCTGATCATTTATAAGCTTTTAAGGGAGGAGCGTTTATGAAATTTGCCGGAGATTATGGCATTCCCATAGATCAGATTAAACGGGAAGCATTTTTCAACATTGGCGGCCCCAATGGTTTCATGCGATGGGGCATCTATATCTTCATGTTTATAGCCTTTTTCTACCTTGCTTACACTATCGTAAAGAGGGTATTAATATGGAGACAGGGCAAGGGAGAACTGAGGACAGATTATCCTGAGAAGAGAATCTGGATGGTTATCAAATATGTGATACTGCAGGCCAAGATTCTCAGGGAAAAATATGCCGGTATCATGCATGCCAGCCTGTTTTTCGGTTTTGCCGTGCTTTTTGTCATTACCCTGACCATAATGGTAGAAGAGGACCTTACGGCTCTGTTCTTTCATTTCCACTTCATTCATGGTAATTTTTACCTGATACTGTCCCTTCTTGCGGACTTTTTCGGACTTGTTGTGCTGCTTGGTCTTGGCATGGCCATTTATCGCCGTTACATCACCAAGCCCACCAGGCTCGATACCAAGGGAACAGACACCTTCGCGCTCATGTTTATCCTGCTTATCGTTCTTACGGGATTTCTCAGCGAGGCTCTCAGGATTGCTATCACGGGATTCCCCGAATTTGAAGTCTGGTCACCCGTTGGATATGCCCTGGCACTGCCACTTTCGCTCATGAGCGAAGGAACCATGAGGGTCATTCATTTCGGTAGCTGGTGGATACACATGCTGGCAGCCTTTGTTTTCATAGGTCTTGTTGCCTCAGATAAACTGGGCCATATTGCCGTTTCCACGCTGAACGTATATTTTGGTAACCTGAACAATGAAAATGGTAAGGCAAAATTCGGGGTTCCCATTATCAACCCGGCTGTATTTGAAGTGGCCGAATCCTTCGGTGTTTCAAAGGTTGAGGAATATACATGGAAGCAGCTTATGGACAGTGACGCCTGTACGCGTTGCGGTCGCTGCCAGGACAACTGCCCGGCATGGCTTACGGAGAAACCCCTTTCACCGAAAAAACTTGTTAATGATATAAAAGCAAACATGGATGAGCGTATACCGCAGCTCATGCTGGCCGAAGACCCCTCGTCGGTGGAAACGACGCCACTTATCGACGGATCGGTGCAGAGTGATGAGTTCTGGTCATGCACAAACTGCGGTGCCTGTATGGAAGCCTGTCCCGTCCTTATTGAGCATGTTCCCAAAATGATCGACATGCGCCGTTACAAAGTCCTGATGGAAGGAGACATGGCTCCTGAACTGCAGACAACCTTCACCAATCTTGAAAGTAATTTCAATCCCTACGGCTTTGCCTTTGCCGCCAGGGGCGACTGGTTGACTGCGGTGGAAGATTTGAAAATAAAAACACTGGCAGAAGATCCTGAAGTTGATTATCTCTATTTTGTAGGTTCTGCCGCGTCTTACGATAAAAGGAACCAGAAAGTGGCTATCGCCTTCTGTCGGATCATGCAGAAAGCCGGGATCAAGGTAGGTATTCTTGGACCTGAAGAAGCTGATTCGGGCGATGCTGCACTGCGCGGTGGAAATGAATATCTTTTCCATGCCCTGGTGACCCAGAATCTGGAGACCTTCAAGGCTTATGGTGTCAAGAAGATCATTTGTACCTGCCCGCATGATTACAATGCTATCAAGAAGGAATACAAGGAGTTCGCCAAGGTGGGTCCTGCCTCGGATGGCGGGAAACTGGAGTACAACTTTGAGGTATTCCATCACAGCGAAATTATCGCCGGGCTCATTAAGGACGGCAGAATAAAAATTAAAGATTCATACAATGATACAGTCACTTATCATGACTCCTGCTTTCTGGGAAGATACAACAACATCTATGATCAGCCCAGGTACATCCTCAACTCGATTCCCGGTGTGAAGTTCGTTGAGATGAGCAGAAACCATGATAAAAGCTTCTGCTGCGGCGCCGGTGGAGCCAGGATGTTCATTGAGGAGCATATCGGAACCAGGATCAACCAGTTCCGCACAAAGGATGCCGTGGCTTCAGGTGCTACGACCATTTGTACGGCCTGCCCCTTCTGTATGACCATGCTTTCCGATGGTCCCACGGAACTGGGCATTGAAAATATCAAGACGTTTGATATCGCTGAAATGGTTTATAACGCCATGGAAAAGTAGGCGTATGACCGGTTTCCGCCGGGCTTTGCCCGGCGGAAATTGTAGATACATATGTTACAGATTAAATATCAAGGGTAAAGGAGTTTCATTATGGAGAATAGTTTATTCTACATTGCTCCGATCGGGTCAGTGTTTGCCCTCATCTTCGCATGGTTCTTCTATAAGAGCATGATGAAGGCCGATGAGGGAAATGCAACCATGATCGAGATAGCCACTCATGTTAGGGAAGGGGCTATGGCTTATCTGCACAGGCAGTATAAAGTGGTCGGAATAGTATTTGTTATTCTGGTTGTTATTTTTACGGCTCTCGCCTTCTTCGGCGTTCAGAACCCCTTTGTGCCGGTGGCTTTCCTTACCGGTGGTTTTTTCTCAGGACTCTGCGGATTCCTGGGCATGAAAACAGCCACCAACGCCTCCTCGCGTACGGCCCAGGGAGCATCACAGTCCCTCAACGCCGGTCTGAAAGTTGCTTTCAGGTCAGGAGCTGTTATGGGTCTTGTTGTAGTCGGTTTCGGTCTTATTGACATATCCATATGGTACATTGTCATGAACTGGATTTACGACAACAACATATTCAACCTGGGAGTCGAACTCATGCATAAAAACGGCATTGAGGGCGAATTCGTTGCTCTTGCTGACGCTGCCCATAAAGCGACTGCCAATATTCCCGCTTATGCCAAGTCAAAAATGGTTGAAGTAACCACTACAATGCTGACCTTCGGTATGGGTGCTTCTACGCAGGCTCTCTTTGCCCGCGTCGGTGGTGGTATCTATACAAAAGCTGCAGACGTTGGAGCTGACCTGGTTGGTAAAGTTGAAGCCGGTATCCCCGAAGACGATCCACGGAATCCCGCAACTATCGCTGACAACGTCGGTGACAATGTTGGCGACGTGGCCGGTATGGGAGCTGACCTGTATGAATCCTACTGCGGATCAATCCTTGCCACAGCCGCTCTTGGAGCTGCTCTGCCTTTGGCAGGCATGGCTACCATGGCCCCGGACCAGGCAATTCTTGAGATGCTGAAACCCGTTATATCTCCCATGATCGTTGCCGGTATAGGTATCCTTCTTTCCATCGTGGGTATCTTCGCCGTTCGTACGAAAGAAGAAGCAACCATGAAAAACCTGCTCCGATCTCTTTTTGTCGGTGTTGGTCTCAGCTCCGCGCTGATCCTTGTTGCTCTTGCTGTCATGGCCTATTTTAACATGATCACCTGGGGTGTTTTCGGCGCTGTTGTTGCCGGTCTTGTTTCCGGTATCATCATCGGCCAGTCAACGGAGTATTATACATCTGATGAATACAAACCCACGAAGGGTATTGCCGAACAGGCAAATATGGGACACGCCACTACTATCATCGCCGGTATGGGCGTTGGTATGTTCTCGGCCGGTATCCCCGTTGTAACCATTGTTATCGGTATACTCGTTGCCTTCGGCGTTTCAGGCGGATTTACCGATCTGAGCCTGGGCCTCTACGGAATCGGCTTTGCCGCTGTTGGTATGCTCTCCACTCTGGGCATTACATTGGCAACTGACGCTTACGGTCCCATTGCTGACAACGCCGGTGGAAACGCCGAGATGTCAGGTCTGGGCAAGCACGTTCGTGAAAGAACTGACGCTCTTGACATGCTGGGCAATACTACTGCTGCAACCGGTAAAGGATTTGCCATCGGTTCTGCAGCTCTTACTGCCATGGCCCTTCTTGCTGCTTATCTTGAGGAAATCAAGATATGGCTGGGCAAACTGGGCGGAACCGCCGGTTTCAAAGTCGGAACGGTTACCTTCTATTCAAAACTGCCTGAAGGCGTCGAGGCCGGTGCCAATGCCATCGTGGCTTCTACAGCATCGATCAGTGATTTCGTTATGGCCTATAATCTTACACTCATGAATCCCTTTGTTCTTTCCGGGGTATTCATCGGCGCTATGATGGCCTTCGTATTCTGCGCCATGACAACACAGGCTGTTGGTCGGGCCGCAGGTGACATGGTTAACGAAGTTCGCCGTCAGTTCAAAGAAATACCCGGCATCCTGGAAGGCACAGCCAAGCCCGATTACGCACGCTGTGTTGCCATCTCCACTGCGGGAGCCCAGAAAGAGATGCTTGTTCCCTCTCTTCTGGCCATCGCTGTACCGCTTCTCACAGGCCTTCTGCTCGGCGTAGCCGGTGTTATGGGTCTTCTTGTTGGCGGTCTTACAGCCGGTTTCTCCCTGGCCTGTATGCTGAACAATGCAGGTGGTGCATGGGATAATGCCAAGAAGTATATTGAAAAAGGAAACCATGGCGGCAAAGGTTCCGCTGCTCACAAAGCAGCTGTAACCGGTGACACCGTTGGTGACCCCTTCAAAGATACATCTGGTCCTTCGCTGAACATTCTTATCAAACTTATGTCCATGGTATCCGTAGTATTTGCCGGCGTTGTTGTCAAATACTCACAGGAATTTGCCAAGCTTATCGGCTTAGGTTAATAATATACATAAAATGATATAATTAAGGGACGTCGAAAGACGTCCCTTTTTTTATTTAATAATTTGATAGTTTTTCATATAATGGTATATAATGATAAGACCATTCTGCGTTTTGCGGATTGTAAAAAATATTATTTCAGGTAATACACCATGACTAAAATACGCATGTTTACCGACGGAGCCTGCAGCGGGAATCCCGGTCCCGGGGGATGGGCCTGTATAGTCCAGTTCGAAGACAGTACGGAGCTGGTATTGTCAGGTGGCAATATACTGACAACAAACAATAAAATGGAGCTTCAGGCTGTTATTGAAGGAATGAAAAAACTGAAAACAGGCGATGCCGTGGTTATCACAACCGATTCTGAGTATGTGAAGAACGGTATAACCAGCTGGATTTACGGATGGATCAAAAACGGGTGGAAGACTGCCGCAAAAAAACCGGTCAAAAACCAGGAATTATGGATGGAGCTTTGGTCCTTCACCAGGGGACTGGATATAACCTGGGAGTGGGTTCGGGGTCACAGCGGACATCCCGAGAATGAACGCTGCGATCGTATCGCCCGCAATGAAATAAGCAAGCTAACGGGTAAATAACTGTAAATAATTCATGAATGGTAAGGACTCACATGTAGAAATTAATACATAAATGGAGGTAAAATACCGATTATAATAAAAGAATATGTCTTTTAAAAGTACATAAAAGATCAAAAAACAATAATTAATGAAAAAAATAACACTTATTCTATGTATATTATCAGCAGCGGTCTTTTTATCCGAACAAAAAGGCATGGCTGTCAATGACCTCCAGGTGTTTATTCATATGGAGAAGCGTAATTTTTATGCCAACGAGGCGGTGCCGCTCAGAATAGTAATAAAAAACCTAAGTTCACAGAATCAGTCATTTACTATTTATGAGCGAAGGGATGACACGGTTCCGCCCTATACTACCTTCCAGCCCGTTGTTTATGATATGAAAGGGCGGGAATGTGAAACCATAGTCCCTTACAGAATGGAGAACCGCTATACCGCTGATGCTGTCAAAGACATGGACCGGAGAACGATAGAACTAAGGGCCGATGAGGAATTCGTCTACAGCATGAATCTACTTGATGTTTACCAACTGGTCCCGGGGAATACCTTCAGAGTGAGGAGTTATTTTTTTCCAAATTTCGGTGAGAAAAATATTCTGTACAGTGACAATGAATTACGGTTTACCATACAAGCCGATACATTGCGTCCCCTGAAAATGGATAAGTCAGAAAAAACTAACGAAATAACACCATCGGAGATAACACTGCTTGTACTCAATGCTGAAAAAAGTAAAAACTGGCAGAGGATGCTGAAATATATCAATCTTGAAGAGTTTATTAATTCATATTCAAATTTCATCCAGTCATACAGCCGGGCAGGACGGTATGAGCGGGAGGAAATACGGGATAAATTCAAACGTTATCTATGCCGCGACCGTGCCGATTACCTTCTCAATTATGAAATTATAAGTGAAGATATTGAGGATAATAACCGGATAGCCCATGTGGTTGTAGAGGTTGAACGGTTCGCTCCAAGAATAACCGAAAGGTATAAATATCATTATATATTGGAAAAGAACAGCAATTTATGGCTGATTATAAGTATGGAAGCATCAGTAATGAAGGGTGTTAAACAATGACAGAGATATTATCACAGGACGAGATAGATGCGTTGTTGACCGCAATATCCACGGGTGAAGTGGATGCAACGGACTATTCGGCTGCTAAAGAACAAAAAAAGGTCAAAATTTATGACTTCCGCCGTCCTGATAAGTTTTCCAAGGACCATATACGTACATTACAGATGATGCATGAAACCTTTGCCCGTCTGACCACGACAGCCCTTTCTGCTCAGTTACGGGCTCTGGTGAGCGTGCATGTGGCCTCTGTTGACCAGCTTACTTATGAGGAGTTCATCAGGTCCATTCCCAATCCCACAACCCTTGCCGTGGTGAACATGGATCCTCTGAAGGGTTCGGCCGTTCTCGAGATAGACCCATCCATTACCTTTACCATCATTGATAAGCTTTTTGGAGGCCTGGGAGAGGCATCAAAGATCAGCCGTGAATTGACTGACATTGAGCTTTCTGTTATGGAGGGTATCATCGTCAGGATACTGGGAAACCTGCGGGAGGCCTGGTCAAATGTTATCGATCTTCGTCCACGGCTGGGAAACATAGAGACAAATCCGCAGTTCGCCCAGATTGTTCCTCCTAATGACATGGTTGTTCTTATTACACTGGAAACAAAAGTAGGTGATGTGGAGGGAATGACTAACCTCTGTATCCCCTATATTTCAATTGAGCCTATTATTTCAAAGCTTTCAGCCCAGTACATGTATTCCAGTATACGGAAAGGGGCAACGGATGAGAACCTGGCAATCATTCAGAAACGGCTCGAAAATGTTAAATTGCCCATCATCGCCGAGATAGGTGAAGCACAGATAACGGTCCAGGAGGTGTTGAATCTCCGCGTGGGAGATGCCATAAAACTTCCCGACACCAAGATTGGCGATGATATGACCGTTAAAATAGGCGGCAGGAGAAAATATAAATGCCGTCCCGGACTGGTGGCTAACAGGCTTTCAGTGAAAATAGGTGAAAGAATAATTGAGGTACCCGATGAACTTCTTTCCACAAGCCGCCGTGAGGATGAATTCTGATCTGATAAACAGTATCAATGCCATAAATATGAATTATTGCATTATGCGGTTAAGGTATGGAATGGGGTCAACAAATTCTGTTCCAATGCGGATCTGGTAGTAGCATATATATCTGGTAGTGTTCCCTGTTCTTCCCACATAGCCTATAATTTCACCTTTGGACACATTCTGTCCCGACTCAACGGAAACACGCTGGCAATGGGAATAGGAGGTTACAAAACCGTATTTATGTTTGATGGATATCGTGAGACCCAGGATGGGATCCCAGCGTATATCATCAACTTTGCCCGGGGCAGTTGCGCGGATTTCCGTTCCGGGAAACGCCTCTATATCGATTCCACGGTGGAATTCCGGTTTAAAGGTGTAGGGTGAACTGCGCTGACCGTACCGGCTTATTATGTAGCCGCTGGTTGGCCAGACCGAAGGCGTGTTTTCGATAATTTTTTTTCGGTATTTAAGAAATTTTTTGATCTGAACCAGTAAATCCTTGGTTGTTTTAAGCTCCCGCTCCACTTCCTGGATGTTGAGAATTTCAATCGGGGGGGATATTTCCTCGGCACTTTCATCGGCAGGTCCCGGATTTGGAATGCCGCCCTTTGCCCAGAGTGAATCTATATCACTTCCCGGAGTGAGTGAATACAGATGAGTAATCTCGGGCTTGAATTTCTGAAATATGGTGTACAGCTTGTTTATTTCATCTTTGTATTTTTGTATCTGGATTTTTGAATTAGTCCCGTATTTTTTCAGCTTTGATACTTCTTTAATGGTGGATGAATGATTGATAATGAAAAAAGAAGTCACCACTATTGTTGTGGCTACGATGCCGACAAAGAAGGATATGGTGAATATGGAAACATGAAAATTTATAATCTTTTTTTCTGTATGCGGGATAAACATAACAGTTATTTTTTCCCGCCCTTTTAAGACAAATCTTCGCCATTTCTCTTTTAGCGACGCAACGATATCACCAAAATGATCAGATAAAAACTGAGTAATATTTTGTTGTAAATCGTTTAGATTAGAATCTTTAAATGGATTTACTGCCATTTTCTGCCTTATATAAGTGTATACTTATTTTCTTGATTTAAATTTATTGAAAGAACTGAATTAGTTTTTTTTGAAAAAGACCGCTTTAACAGGGTATAATAACTTTGAGCTAAAAAGTTATTCTGATTAAAATATTAATAATCCGGTACCAAAAGATAGAAAAAAAAAACTAAAAATTACTATAACCTTGTTTATGTAAATTATCGGCATGTAAATGTCAAGTCTATTCTATTTTCTTAACAAATATTAGATAACGCCATACATTTTTACCTTGACTTTTACTCTAATTTTATCATCAAATTAGACATTAATCTTATGGGCAAAATGCAGAATCATTAGAAATTACAGAATATTCAGGAATAGGTCAATGGAAAACAGGAAAAAGTATGTCATAGATAAGAATTTCCAGTACAGGGTCACCTTTAAAATACTGGCACTCATATTATTCCTCGTGGGGATAATAACGATCGGCATTGGCATCCACGCCACAAACAATAACAACACCCTTAAAAAGACCGTATCCAAGCTACAGGACACGATTACGGACCAGAATCATATTATTCAGGCCATGAAGGAATATCCTGAATTTGCAAAACTGAAGGAACGACGGATCGCCTCACAGATAATATCCAGCAATCTTGATGAAAATGTAGATCTCATGCATGCTAACGTTGCGTATATTCAGGGAATCATCAGAATGAACAATCTTATAATAATTTTTATTTTGATATTCGTCATCATACAGAGCGTTATTCTCTATGTTTACCTTATTAGAAAAACAAACACCATATCAGGGCCTGTTTTTGCCATGAACAGGCATATACAGAAAATATTGAATGGTGAAAACTCCGAGATAAGCTCCCTGAGGAAAAATGATGAATTTAAGGAACTTTTTGACAGCCTGAGTGAACTTACGGCCCGGTATGGGGAATTAAAGACAAAAAAATAGGATATTCTAGTATCCATCAAACAAATAATAAAAAGGCCCGCGGTAAGCGGGCTTTTTTATTATTTGAAGTGTGTAATATTTTCTTCTTACATGAGGGGGATAAAACCGGCCTCTTTTACCAGTTTTTGCCCATCGGCTCCGATCAGATAATTGACAAAATCCATGGCTTCTTTAGATATCTTTGCTTCGTTAATATACATGTAGAGTTTTCTTGAAATTGGAAATTTTCCTGATTTACCATTTTCAATGGTGCCTTCAACGTTATTAACCATAACAGAGTTCATGCCGTCTGAAAGATAGCCATACCCGATATAACCAATGGCTTTAGGATTACCCGCTATTGAACTGGCAACGGCACCATTTGATGCCTGGAGCAGGGCGTCTTTGCGCACGTCGGTTTTATTCATGATCTTCGATTCCCAGACCTCGTAGGTGCCGGAACTGGTATCCCTGGAGATTACCACAATAGTTGCATCTTTTCCGCCCACTTCCTTCCAGTTTTTAATTGAGCCGTCGTAAATAGCCTTCAGCTGATCAGTGGTCAGAGTTTTGACCGGGTTTGACGGGTGTACTACGGGAATGATCATGTCATAGGCCACTGTGATCTCTTTAACCTTAACACCGTTTTCTCGTGCCGATTTTAATTCCTTCTCTTTCATTTCCCGCGAAGAATTGCCGATGTCGCAGGTTCCATCGATGATTGCCTTGATCCCGTTCCCGGAACCGCTGCCTTCAATAGAGATGGATATTTTATTGGTTTTCCTGTATTCTTCAGCGGCCTTCTGTGTAATGGGAAGTACGGTTGTTGATCCCTTGATAACGATCTTGCCGCCGCTGTTTTTTGAACAGCCGAAAAAGAATACCGGAGCAATTGTGATTACAGCAATCACTGTAATGATTTTAGAGAATTTACTTTTCATGGAATGTGAGCCTCCTTTTTAAATAGTAATTAATTGTAATTTCTTATCAGCTAAGTAAATTTAATGAAAAGCTACGGGGAAAATATTAAGATTATATAAAGAAAGCCTTTAGATTCTATAAATAAAACAATTTTTATTTATTTATTGGGGTAATACCTGATATAATGAAATTATATAAGAGACGGTGAGCTGATTCAAGGGAACTTAACAAAATCTTTATAAAATATTTATAATTCTCTCATGTATATGTTAGATTTTTAATTTGTTGAAAATGTGTAAATACTATGTTAAAACATGATTAAAACAAAAGTGAGCAATCCCATGGATACTGAAAAAGAAAAAATTCGCGCTGAAAAACTGACATTTTATTATGGCAGCAATGCGGCGATTAAAAATATTTCCCTCATGGTGGAAAAGAACAGCGTTATGGCCCTCATAGGACCTTCGGGCTGCGGGAAGTCGACATTTTTACGATGCATTAACAGAATGAACGACATCATTCCCAATACGCATGTCGATGGAGATATCTTTATAGATGGGGAGCCCATATTTAACGCGCGGTATGATGTTACCACTTTACGGAGGCGCGTGGGTATGGTTTTCCAGAAGTCAAACCCCTTTCCAAAATCAATCTATGAAAATATAGCTTATGGGCTGCGAATAAACGGCGTCCGGGATAAATATGAGATCGATAGTACAGTGGAGAGCTCTTTAAAAAGCACGGCTCTGTGGGATGAAGTTAAGGATCGTCTTCATGATTCAGCCCTGGGCCTCAGTGGTGGCCAGCAGCAGCGTCTCTGTATAGCCAGAACAATCGCTGTTAAGCCCGAGGTTATTCTCATGGATGAGCCGGCATCGGCCCTGGATCCGATCTCAACACAGAAAATCGAGGAACTGATTCAGGACCTGAAGGCGAAGTTTACCATTATCATCGTGACGCATAATATGCAGCAGGCTGCCAGGGTAAGTGATTATACGGCATTCTTTTATCTTGGTGATTTAATTGAAGTCAATACAACGGAAAAGATTTTTACCAACCCCGATCTGGAAATGACGGAAAACTATATCACGGGGAAATTCGGTTGATATATATCATCAATAATACCAATATTTCGATGCAGGTAAAATAACTCAACGAGGAGGCATCCATGGCGACGTATCTGGAACAGGAACTTGGCAATATTAAATTGAAAATATATGAGATGGCAGACCAGGCCATTGAAGCCATCTCAGACTCTGTTGACGCATTGAAAAATTCCAACCTGGAACTCGCTCAGAAGGTGATACAGGATGATACGATCCTGGACCGGCTTGAGATTGAGCTCGATGATGAATGCATCAAGGTGCTGGTAACGCGCCAGCCGGCTGCCGTTGATCTGCGGTTTATCCTCGCCATGCTGAAAATAAATACAGACCTGGAGAGAATGGGTGACCTGGCGACGAATATCGCCAAGGAGACGATCCGGCTTGACGGGAAGCCGCAGGTAAAACCCCTGATGGACATACCGCGTATGGCGGCGATCGGCATTGAGATGATCAAGGGCGCCTTTCAGTCGATTACCGATAAGAATGTGGATATGGCCAGGGAAGTCATAAAACGTGACAGCGAAATCGATGAGCTCAATATTCAGGTGTACCGGGAACTTTTTTCATATATGGCGGAAAACCCCCGAATCATGTCTCAGTCCCTCGGCCTTATAATGGTTTCAAAAGCGCTGGAGAGGATAGGTGATCATGCTACTAATATCGCCGAGAGGGCCATATATTACATTAAGGGCGTCGATATACGACACGCCGATTGATATATCATATTGACTATCAGGAAGTGCCGCAAAGATGACCAGAAAAAAAATATTTGTAGTCGATGACGAAAAGGATATCCGCGATATCCTGTCCATCAATCTTGGCAGGGAAGGATACCAGGTAGAATCATACCCCTCCGGAGAAGAAGCGCTGAAGGCTTTGAAGAAACAGGATGCTCCTGATCTCATTATTCTCGATATCATGATGGAAGGGATCGACGGGTACGAGTTCTGCAAGCAGATAAAGGCGTCAAAAGAATTCCGTCATATTCCCGTTATATTTCTTTCGGCAAAAGGGGAGGAGTTTGACAAGGTCCTGGGACTGGAGCTGGGAGCCGACGACTACATTGAAAAACCCTTCGGCATCAAGGAGCTAAAATCAAGGGTCAAAGTGGTGCTGCGTCGCACCACTATTGCCGGCGATAATGGAACTGAAAACCGGGTGTACAGCTATAAGGGGGTCCTTCTTAATCCAGACCACTATGAATTGAAGGTCGACGACAATGATGTCAAATTAACAAAGACCGAGTTTGAAATCCTTGGACTGTTCATGAGAAACCCGGGAAAAATTTTCAGCAGGGACAATATCATCGACAGTATTAAAGGACATGACGTGTACGTGGTGGACAGAACTATTGATGTCCATATCATGAACCTGAGAAGAAAACTGGGTGCTTATAAGAATATTATAACGACTTTTTCCGGTGTCGGATATGGCTTCAAGGAATAACGCCTGTTATGAAAAAGAAAATCGGAAATAGAATAATAGTATCATTTTCATTGCTCATCGGCATTCTTATATTTTTTCTGCTCCTGTTTTTCAATGATCTTGTGCGCGAGACCCATATGTCAATTATCAAACAGGAAGCGGAGGAGAAAATAAGATTTATTGAACTGGTTTTAAAGGATAAAAACCGTGATCGTGGTTATGCTGCTGTTCCCGACATTGATTTCCTTAGAAAGGTTTCCGGTATAATAGGTCTGAGAATAACCATCGTTGATTTCAACGGAAGTGTTCTCGCCGATTCTGATATAAATAATGTTTCGTCCATGGATAATCACCAGTATCGGATAGAAGTAAAGGAGGCTATGGCGAGCGGTACGGGCAGTTCTATACGATACAGCAACACCTTAAAAATAGACATGTTTTATTATGCCCATAAAAGTGATAAGTATATCATCAGGCTGGCAAAGCCACTGTATATTGTTGAGGAAAAAATCCAAAAAATACGTAAATTCATTGTGTTTTCAGGGATTTTTATCATTTTCACTTCTATTATCATCATCATTTACATTTCGAAAAGAATTACAAATCCAATAAATGAAACAATGAATTTTGCCAGGGATTTTTCTCATGGCGACTATACACGAAGGATCATGAATTACAGCGATGATGAGATCGGCAATCTCCAGAAATCTCTGAACAGGCTGGCCGACACCATTGTGGGAAAAATTGACAGCCTTATTTTTGAACAGAACAAGCTTAAGATAACACTGGAAAATATCAGCGATGGCATTGCCGTCATCGGTGATGACAAACGGATTCTCATTTCAAACAAGGCGTTTAACGCTCTTTTCGATATTAATAATGATGTTTCGGAAAAACTTTATTTTGAAGTTATACGAAGTCGTACTTTAAATATAAAGATAGAGTATGTTCTGGCACGGGGACAATCAGCTTCCTTCGAGGAAAAACTCATCAGCGGCAAAGTATGCGAGGTGAGTATAAATCCCATAATGGAACATGATACACTGCAGGGAATACTGGTAGTACTCCGTGATGTAACTGAAAAGAAAAAGATCGAACAGATGAAAACCGATCTGGTGGGCAACATGTCCCATGAATTGAAAACGCCGATAGCCATCATGCGGGGATACCTGGAAACCATCGACGAACATTATAATGACGAGAAAATGTGCAGAGACCTGATAGGGAAAGCCATTGACAGTGCCGAAAGGCAAAATTCCATCATCAATGATATCCTGAAATTAAATCTTCTCGAAACTTCACATGAATTCATCGATGAAGAGATCAACCTCGGGGGAATAATCAACAACTGTATACATCTGCTGCAGCCAAAGGCATCAAAGAAAAACATCACCATTGAGAAATCAACGGATATTCTGGATACGGTAATAAGAAGCAACCGGTTTCTTGCCGAAGAGATATTTTTTAATCTCATTGATAATGCCATTAATTATAACAGGGAATCGGGAAAAATTTCCATACATGCCCGTGAAGAGAAGGGGAAAATATTAATTTATATAGAGGATACTGGTATAGGTATTCCCGAGGAATCTATCCCGCGTGTTTTTGAGCGATTCTACCGTGTCGATAAGAGCAGATCGCGCGCCACGGGAGGAACGGGTCTCGGACTGTCTATAGTAAAACATGCCGCTGAAATTCTGGGATGGGACATGAGTGTAGCTTCATCAAAAAAAGGATCAATTTTTACTATTGAAATTTAAAAATCATTTCAAAGATACAAGAGAGTTGACACTGAAATGGCAAAACTACAAGACAAGATAAAACTAAAAGAGAGAGTTAACGTTCATAGCAGTATTATATATAACTATATAATTGAGAAGTTTTTTCTGCTGATTGCTCTGAGCTGTCTTCTTATTTTACTCCTGATTATGCTTTTCCTGTTCAGGGAGGGGCTGCCTATTTTTAAAGTGATAACCATATCGGATTTTCTTACGGGAAATGAATGGTATCCAACCAGTGAAATTCCACGATACGGGATACTGCCTCTTATCGTAGCCTCGGTATCTGTAACGATACTGGCGTCAATCATAGCCGTTCCTCTCAGTCTCGCCATCGCTATATATCTCTCTGAGATGGCCCGGTCGCAGGTGAGGGAAGTCATGAAGCCAACCATAGAGCTGATAGCCTCCATACCCTCGGTCATTATCGGCTTTTTCGGCATGGTGGTGGTGGCGCCTTTTCTTCAGAAACATTTCGATATTGACACGGGGTTGAATCTTTTCAATGCCGCGGTCATGCTGGCCTTTATGGCTATTCCCACTATCGCCAGCATCTCAGAAGACGCTATATCCTCGGTGCCTGTTTCACTGAAAGAAGCATCCTATGCCCTGGGTGCCAACAGGTGGCAGACCATTTATCATATCACGCTTCCCGCGGCTCTTTCAGGTATATGGACAGCCATAATCCTTGGTGTATCCCGGGTGATCGGAGAGACCATGGTGGTGCTCATGGTGGCAGGAGGAGCAGCTGTAATCCCCGGGTCCATATTTGATCCCATAAGGCCTCTCACGTCCAATATCGCGGCTGAGATGGCCGAAGCTGAAGTAGGGGGGAATCATTATCATGCTCTTTTTGCCGTGGGGATCGTTCTGTTTTTCATTACCTTTGGTTTCAATATAATCGCCGACTATCTTTCAAATAAATACAAGTTCAAGACAAACTGATAACCGGACAATACGATGAAGAATTTAAAAAAGAATGATATTATTCAAAATGGCATTTTTATTCTGATCAGGATGCTATCCTTTTCTGTGATACTATTTTTACTGTTCATACTGGGATATATTATAAAAAGCGGGTTCTCTGCACTTTCATGGGAATTCATTACGGAAATGCCCCGCGATGAAATGACCAAGGGTGGAATTTTCCCGGCAATTGTCGGAACGTTCTATCTTATGGTAGGGGCATCAGTCGTATCGATTCCCGTGGGCATCATTACGGCCATATACCTGACGGAGTATGCGGCAAGTCCCCGTGTGGTGAAAATAATCCGCCTGGGCATCAATAATCTGGCAGGGGTTCCTTCTGTGGTATTCGGCCTCTTCGGTCTGAGCCTGTTTGTTGTATTTTTTAATTTTGGCACCTCTATACTGGCCGGTTCGCTTACCCTGGGGGTTCTTAATCTGCCCGTAATCATCAGATCCACCGAGGAGGCCCTCATGGTCGTTCCCATGACCTACAGGGAGGCCTCCCTGTCGCTGGGAGCGACGAAGTGGCAGACTATCCATAAGATCGTTATTCCCAATGCACTTCCCGGCATCCTGACGGGTGTCATGCTCTCGCTGGGGCGTGCCGCTGGTGAAACGGCTCCCATCATGTTCACCGCCGCTGCATTTTTCAGTCCCGATCTTGCCACTTCAGTTTATGACGAGATAATGGCCCTGCCATACCATATCTATGTTCTGGCAACAGCAGGAACGCACATACAGGAAACCAGACCCCTTCAGTACGGGACGGCAATTGTACTGATAGCGCTTGTTCTGCTCCTGAATATGACGGCGCTGATCATGAGATCACGTTTCAGAAACCGTATGCAATGACGAAAGTAAAAATTTATAATGTCACGTATTCCCAATATTTTTGCTGTTAATCAGGGAAAGCAGGCCGTAGAGGCTTTCAATGTGGGGGACGTTGATATTTTTTTCTTTTGCAATTCTCATTGCATTTCCCAGAATTGCCTCAACTTCCATGGGCCGTTTGTTCTCATAATCCAGGAGCATGCTGGTTTTATAGGGAGTCATGACAGCGGTGTCGTCGAGGTTTTTAGTGATAAAAGCCTGGGGAATGTGGTGTCCCGTTGCTTCGGCAAGCTGCACAACCTCCTCCATTATCTTACGCGCTAGTATCAGGCTGGCTTCTGATCCCATCATTTCCTGTGTATTGGCCCCGCCGGCCAGCACTGACATGGGATTGAACGGTGCGTTCCAGATCAGTTTTTTCCAGCGGGCCGTGATGATATCCGTATCAAGCTGACACTGTATGCCCGATTTTACGAAAAGCTCGTTCAATGAAGATGTCTTTTTCGAAGTTCCCGAGGGATAATGTCCGATAACAAGCCGACCGTAGTCCTGATGATGGACTATGCCGGGCTGTTCCCTGCTGACACAGATAAATGCCAGAGCGCTTATTATTTCATTGTCGGGAAAAACAGCTGCTACAGGTTTTTCTATATCGATACCATTCTGAAGAAGTATAATCGAGGTATCTTTGCCTACCCTGGGAGCTATCATATCGGTGATATTTATTTCCGGTAAAACCTTTGTGGCGACCATGATATAATCAGGCACAAGGCTGTAATCGTTGATATCTTTAATGACCTCATCGGGCATAAAATTGAAATCACCGAGTATGCTTTTTACTGTTATGCCATTTTTTTTAATCGCTGAGTAATCAGACCGGCAGACGGCCGATATACGGGCACCGGCCTGCCATAATTTTCCCGAATAGTAGCTGCCGACTGCACCGGTGCCGATGAGCAGTATTGATGGATTTTCGATCATATAATTACCCTCATTTTTTTGTATGTACAATCATTTGTGGACACTTCTAATGAACGCTATTTACTATAATTCTGAAATTATACATATCATGGTTTCATTAGATATTGTGTCTATAAAGGGATATCATTTTAATATTTACTGGAGAAACCTTTGTAAGGTTTATAACCGTTTATTTCAAAGTAAAATTTTATATACTCATTTATTTTGTCAATTAGCTTTACAGGGAACATATCCCCATATTATTAAATACTCAAGGAATCTAAAGAGAGCCAAAGTAAAGGTAATTAACTTGACTTCGGTAATGGCATGATTAATTTTGATAAATCCCGGTTTTTATGGGGGTTGAGTGTTTTAGCTCAAGACATCAATTAGTCGTTAATTTGCGATTCGAGGAGGATTGTAACGTGGAATGGTGGCATTTATATATCATATTGGGTGTTGTCGCAGCAGGTGCCGGCGTCGGATTTTATTTTCTCAGGAAAAATTTAAAGCAGAAGGTAAACGATCAACAGTCTCTGGTAAATCAGCATAAGGTTGCAACTTCAATTCTCGTTCTTGAAAAGAGAAAAGACCGGGTTACCAATGCAAATATGCCAAAATCAGTTATTGATCAAATACCAAAAATCTATAAAATAAGAAAAGTACCTCTGGTAAAAGCAAAAATTGGACCACAGGTTATGGATTTGCTTTGTGACGAGGCTGTTTTTGAAAAACTTCCATTACGTAAAACAGTGCGTGTTGATCTGGCGGGAATTTATATTGCCGCTATAAAGCCAGGAAAAAAGTAGGTATTCCTTAACACATAAGAAATTATGTGATCAGAATTTAATAATTTTTTTGATTTTTATGCAATTTATAATTATTTTTAATTTGTGAAAATAATTAATGTTGACAGAATTGATCTTAAAAAATAATGTCCCATTCATTCGTTCAGCAGCCGAACGGAAACGGAAAAAAAAGATTTAAAAAATTAAAAATTAAATCTTAAAATGATTGACAAAAAAACGGCTGTTGAATATATGTTCTAACCACCTGCTGCTAATAGCAGCGGACAACTTCAAGGCATTTTGATAACTACTGATTTTGTTTCCGGTAAAGTGTCAGAATCTCCATTAAGTAATTGATAGAATTTCTCAAGGGAAAACCTGTTAATTATAGGGAGATTTTTTTTGTCTTGTTGAGTGAAAATAGCTCTTTGAAAACTGAGTAGTATAAAGTAAGACAATAGTGTTGGTTTTTGATCAATTAAGTTTGAATTCAATTATCTGTAATAGATAGTAGTTATTACGGAGAGTTTGATTCTGGCTCAGAACGAACGCTGGCGGCGCGTTTTAAACATGCAAGTCGAACGAGAACCTTGGTGCTTGCATTGAGGGGACAGTGGCGAACGGGTGAGTAACACGTGGATAATCTACCTCTAGGATGGGGACAACCACTGGAAACGGTGGCTAATACCAAATGATATGGTTATTACATAAGTAGTGATCATCAAAGGTGGGGACCTTCGGGCCTATCGCCTGGAGATGAGTCCGCGGCCCATTAGCTTGTTGGTGAGGTAAAAGCTCACCAAGGCGACGATGGGTAGCCGGCCTGAGAGGGTGAACGGCCACATTGGGACTGAGACACGGCCCAGACTCCTACGGGAGGCAGCAGTTAAGAATCTTGCGCAATGGGCGAAAGCCTGACGCAGCGACGCCGCGTGGACGATGAAGGCCTTCGGGTTGTAAAGTCCAATAAGCAGGGAAGAATAAGCAAAGGGTAATATTCTTTGCGATGACGGTACCTGTCTAAAGCCCCGGCTAACTACGTGCCAGCAGCCGCGGTAATACGTATGGGGCTAGCGTTGTTCGGAATTATTGGGCGTAAAGGGCGTCTAGGCGGGGAATTAAGTTAGGTGTGAAATCCAAGGGCTCAACCCATGAATTGCATCTAAAACTGATTCTCTTGAGTTCGGGAGAGGAGAGCGGAATTCCTGGTGTAGCGGTGAAATGCGTAGATATCAGGAGGAACACCGGTGGCGAAGGCGGCTCTCTGGCCTAGAACTGACGCTGAAGCGCGAAAGCGTGGGGAGCAAACGGGATTAGATACCCCGGTAGTCCACGCTGTAAACGTTGTATACTAGGTGTTAGTGACTTGTTCACTAGTGCCGACGCTAACGCATTAAGTATACCGCCTGGGGAGTACGACCGCAAGGTTGAAACTCAAAGAAATTGACGGGGGCCCGCACAAGCGGTGGAGCATGTGGTTTAATTCGATGATACGCGAAAAACCTTACCTGGGCTTGAACTGTACATGACAGGTGTAGAGATACACCCTTCTTCGGACATGTATAGAGGTGCTGCATGGTTGTCGTCAGCTCGTGTCGTGAGATGTTGGGTTAAGTCCCGCAACGAGCGCAACCCTTACTCCTTGTTGCCATCAGGTAATGCTGAGCACTCTAGGGGAACTGCCGGTGACAAACCGGAGGAAGGTGGGGATGACGTCAAATCATCACGGCCCTTATGTCCAGGGCTACACACGTGCTACAATGGCCGGTACAATGAGAAGCAAGACTGCGAAGTGGAGCAAATCTCAAAAAACCGGTCTCAGTTCGGATCGGAGTCTGCAACTCGACTCCGTGAAGTTGGAATCGCTAGTAATCGTGGATCAGCACGCCACGGTGAATACGTTCCCGGGCCTTGTACACACCGCCCGTCACACCACCCGAGTTGGCAGCACCCGAAGTAGCTGATCTAACCCGCAAGGGAGGAAGGTTCCTAAGGTGAAGCTGGTGAGGGGGGTGAAGTCGTAACAAGGTAGCCGTATCGGAAGGTGCGGCTGGATCACCTCCTTTAAAAGGAATGAAGAATTTTTTACACTATGTCCCATTATACTACTCAGTTTTGAAGGAGCTATTTAGCAATGTCAAAAAGGAAGTTGGTCTATAGGCCTTCAAAAAAAACATCTGAAAGGGCCTGTAGCTCAGATGGCTAGAGCGTACGACTGATAATCGTAAGGTCGGTGGTTCGATTCCACTCAGGCCCAATAAATAAAAATTAGAAAATGGTATAAGCAATAGTTGACCGGGGGTGTAGCTCAGTTGGGAGAGCAACTGCCTTGCACGCAGTAGGTCGTCAGTTCGAACCTGATCACCTCCAAATGGAAAAAGTTAATAACTTTTTCCTGACTCAGATCTTTTAAAACGGTTAAGCCTCGAAGATTATTCTAAAAGGTTTAACAATTTCATCGAGTAATACCAAAAATGGTGTTTAATCGAGCGTATTAAAGTCTATTGTTTACAGTAGATAAAATAATATGGTCAAGCGAATAAGGGCATACGGTGGATGCCTTGGCACTGGAAGGCGATGAAGGTCGTGGCAAGCTGCGATAAGCCTCGGTTAGGAGCAAGCATCCTTTGACCCGGGGATAACCGAATCGGAAAACCGATTCCGATAAAATCGGAATATCTGTCACTGAATACATAGGTGGCAGAGGCTAGACCAGGGGAATTGAAACATCTTAGTACCCTGAGGAAGAGAAAGTAAAAACGATTTCCTGAGTAGTGGCGAGCGAAAGGGAAACAGCCTAAACCGAATTCTATGTTACAGCCCAGGAGCGCTGTAGATTCGGGGTAATAGGATACAGACGGAGAACCTCCTGGAGTTCTCGGGAAGTCACAAAATTTTAACTTAGTTGAATTGACTGGAAAGAAAGCCATAGAGGGTGACAGCCCCGTAAGCGAAAAGTTAAAATCTTCCTGGTTTGTATTCCTGAGTAGCGCGGGACACGAGAAATCCTGTGTGAATTAACGAAGACCACTTCGTAAGGCTAAATACTCCCCAGTGACCGATAGTGGACAAGTACCGTGAGGGAAAGGTGAAAAGAACCCCGAGAGGGAAGTGAAATAGATCCTGAAACCGTATGCTTACAAGGTGTGGGAGGGCTATGCTTGCATGCCTGACCGCGTGCCTTTTGTAGAATGAGCCGGCGAGTTATTTTATGCAGCAAGGTTAAGTGATTGTAATCATGAAGCCGTAGCGAAAGCGAGTCTGAATAGGGCGATTAGTTGCATGGAATAGACCCGAAACCGAGTGATCTAGCCATGGCCAGGTTGAAGTCCCGGTAAAACGGGATGGAGGACCGAACCGGTGAATGTTGAAAAATTCTCGGATGAGCTGTGGCTAGGGGTGAAAGACCAAACAAACTCGGCAATAGCTGGTTCTCCTCGAAATAGCTTTAGGGCTAGCCTCGAGTGTTTAGTTACGGAGGTAGAGCACTGATTGGGCTAGGGGGTCCACAAACTTACCAAACCCAGATAAACTCCGAATGCCGTAACTTTAGAACTCGGGAGTCAGACTACGGGAGATAAGTTCCGTGGTCGAAAGGGAAACAGCCCAGACCAACAGCTAAGGTCCCCAAATGTATACTAAGTGAAAAAGGAGGTGGAGTTGCTTAGACAGCCAGGAGGTTGGCTTAGAAGCAGCAATCCTTTAAAGAGTGCGTAATAGCTCACTGGTCGAGTGACTCTGCGCCGAAAATGATTGGGGCTAAGTATACTACCGAAGCTTTGGATCCCGACTTGTCGGGATGGTAGAGGAGCGTTCCATACGGGCTGAAGGTCGATCGTGAGGACGACTGGACTGTATGGAAGTGAGAATGCCGGCATGAGTAACGAAAAAAGAAGTAAAAAACTTCTTCGCCGTAAGCCTAAGGTTTTCTGGGCAATGTTAATCATCTCAGAGTTAGTCGGCCCCTAAGGCGAGGCCGAAAGGCGTAGCCGATGGGAAGCAGGTTCATATTCCTGCACCACTTGATGGAGGTTATCGTGATGGAGTGACGCAGACAGATATGGACGCAGGGCGTTGGTTGCCCCTGTCCTTATGCGTAGGCCGGGATCCTGGAAAATCCGGATTCCACAAGGCTGAGGCTGTAGGGGAGTAATCCTTCGGGAGAGCGAAGGTTCTGATTCTATGCTGCCAAGAAAAACTTCTAAACGCGAAATCAAGTGACCGTACCGTAAACCGACACAGGTAGGCGGGGAGAGTATCCTAAGGCGCTCGAGAGAACTCTCGTTAAGGAACTCGGCAAAATGGTCCCGTAACTTAGGGAAAAGGGACGCCCCGGTAGTGTGAAATCCTTACGGATGGAGCACGAGGGGGCCGCAGTGAAACGGACCAAGCGACTGTTTACCAAAAACACAGGACTCTGCAAAATCGTAAGATGAAGTATAGGGTCTGACACCTGCCCGGTGCCGGAAGGTTAAGAGGAGGGGTTAGTCTTCGGACGAAGCTCTGAATTGAAGCCCCGGTAAACGGCGGCCGTAACTATGACGGTCCTAAGGTAGCGAAATTCCTTGTCGGGTAAGTTCCGACCTGCACGAATGGTGTAACGACTTGGTCACTGTCTCAACGGGAGACTCGGTGAAATTGTAATACTCGTGAAGATGCGGGTTACCTGCAGAAGGACGGAAAGACCCCGTGCACCTTTACTGCAACCTGACACTGTAGTTTGGTACAATATGTGTAGGATAGGTGGGAGACTATGAAACCGGGACGCCAGTCTTGGTGGAGTCAACCTTGAAATACCACCCTTATTGTATTGGACTACTAACCGGTACCCTTTGATCAGGGACTGGGACACTGTCTGGCGGGCAGTTTGACTGGGGCGGTCGCCTCCAAAAAAGTAACGGAGGCGCCCAAAGGTTCCCTCAGCACGGACGGAAATCGTGCGTAGAGTGTAAACGCATAAGGGAGCTTGACTGCGAGACCTACAAGTCGAGCAGGTACGAAAGTAGGGGTTAGTGATCCGGTGGTCCCGCGTGGAAGGGCCATCGCTCAACGGATAAAAGGTACGCCGGGGATAACAGGCTTATAGCGCCCAAGAGTTCAGATCGACGGCGCTGTTTGGCACCTCGATGTCGGCTCTTCGCATCCTGGGGCTGGAGAAGGTCCCAAGGGTTCGGCTGTTCGCCGATTAAAGCGGAACGCGAGCTGGGTTCAGAACGTCGTGAGACAGTTCGGTCCCTATCCTCTGCAGGCGTTGGAAATTTGAGGAGAGCTGTTCCTAGTACGAGAGGACCGGAATGGACGAACCTCTGGTGTACCAGTTGTCGTGCCAACGGCACAGCTGGGTAGCTAAGTTCGGAATGGATAACCGCTGAAAGCATCTAAGCGGGAAGCCAACTCCAAGATAAGATTTCCCTTGATCTTTAAGGTCACTGAAGACTCCTCGGAGACTACGAGGTTGATAGGCTGGAGGTACAAGCACAGTAATGTGTTAAGCCGACCAGTACTAATCAGTCGTGAGGCTTGACCATATTATAATTGACCCGAGCAATTGCTCGGGTCAATTCATTAATACGATACCAGTAAACACATTCATATAAAAAACCCAGGTTTATACCTGGGTTTTTTTTTCAGTATGCAATATCTTTTAATGAATTTTATACATCATCAATTAAGCCTTCATCATCATTTTTATTGTTCCGGTAAACCAGAGGGCAAGCTGCGCATCTCCTTCAAGTTTCAATATTCCGTTTTGCAGGGCTTTCATGGTTTCTTCGTTATTGCCGGATGCCATTATTTTGAATGCACTATCAGCATCTTTCCATATGAGAGAAACATTGGCATTAGTATCGTCACCCTTTTTGGATATTACGTCACCGTTTAAAAATGTGAAAAATCTTCCTCTTTTGCCATCAGCCGTTTTAATGACGAGGGTAAAGTTTTTTTCCTTAAGATGCTCTTTAAATTCCGCACTTTTTTTTGCCGCTTTTTGAATTTTAATTTTCAGAGCGTATAGAAGAAAAGAAAATTTCATAGAACAATCCTCCTGTTGCTATAATATAATTTATCATGAGTTTACCTGATAATGACCCATGACTGTGTAGCTTTAGATAAACATCACTGAGTTTCTTCAGGAATGGGAAAATCAATGGTGAAAGTAGTTCCTCCACTGCTGGTATCCAGTGTAACTTCAGCATTATGCTCCTTTATTATTTTACTGCAAATTGATAAACCAATGCCGGTGCCATGATTTCGCTTTTTACTGGTGAAAAAAGGAGACCATATCTTGGGAATGATATCCTTTGGAATTCCTATTCCATTATCTTTTATTATGAGACGGACCTTGTGATTATTGACAGATGTGGTAATTTTAATTAATCCCTCATGATCCGTATCGAGGTGCTTTTTTTCTATTATGGCATCCTTGGCATTAAGAACGAGATTTACAATAAGCTGTTCAATGGATATGGTATCGCCATATACACCCTGTATGTTTTCATGAAGATCGCAAAGAAGGTCTATATTGTTTTTTTTCAGTTGATGATGTATAAGGTCAATAGCTTCGAGTATGGAATTGTTCAGGTCGATAATTCTCATGGAAAAACCGCTTTTTTTGGAAAAATTCCTGATATGGTCAATGATTGTCGATGACTTATCAACAAGCGAGGAAATTCTTTGCAGCTCTGCTACGGCCTGGAGTTTGTCCAGTTCATCATAATTTATATCATCTATCATATTCTGTGCAATACCCTTGATGCCCGTTAGGGGTTGAGCCAGTTCATGGGCGATTCCCGTTGTCACTTCGGCAAGGCTGGCATGACGGCTTATCTGAAAAAGCTCGGTATCTTTTTCGGCAATTATCCGTCGGCACTGTTCGTTGCTTTGTTTCAAACGTGTAATCTGGTGTGTGAGTTTTTTGTTGAGTTCGTTGGAATTGTTGAGCTGCCTGATGAAACGGAGAAGTCTCTGTTGATATTCGATGGTCAGGATGTAGAAGGTAAGTATAACCAGCAGAGCCGGAGAGGTAATGAAGTGAATTGCATCGGAATTAAAGAAAGACAGGATGATATTAATGCAGGTAAGCATCTGCACGGCAATAAGGAATCGGGAAGATATATTCAGGTTAACGACGGAAAGTAGATATATAATATAGCCACAGAGCATCAAATGTAGAATAGAAAGAATTTTTATAGTATGGGCAGGAAATATGACCAGGATAAAAAGTGCTGATATAATGGCTATATAAGCAGGGAAAAGGCTGTAATCATCCAGGAGATTATATATATACAATATCATCCAGGTATATGTTATCGGAAGGATGAGAAGGCCCACCACCGCAACTGTGGGTATAGTTGTGAATTCATAAAAATTATTAAATAGCAGAAAATAGGGTATAATGAATAAAAACAAGGTTACACAGTTAAGCAGGATTAATTTTGCGATACGGATATTAAAGTACAGTATAGCGAGTATCATTATGACAATAGTAGCATAAAAAAGGATATTGACGGAAAATGTAAGAATACTCTGGATTAGCATTTCATTCGGGGGTATTTAATTTATTTTATACAACAATCAATGTTTATCCATGAATGTCAATTTATTAATTATAATGAATCTTTTTACTGCTTTACAATTAATTTTATCACCGATTTCATTGTACTATCAAGTGGAGGGAAAAAATGGGATTTAATTGTGGTGTAATCGGGCTTCCCAATGTGGGTAAATCTACAATTTTCAATGCCCTCTCCAGTGCCGGTGCACAGATGGCAAATTATCCTTTCTGCACTATTGAACCGAATCGGGGAATAGTCCCGGTACCGGATAAAAGATTGCAGGAAATCGGGAAAATTCTGGGTAAAAATGATCCCATTCCCACTAAAATTGAATTTATCGACGTGGCTGGACTGGTCAGGGGTGCCTCAAAAGGGGAAGGTCTGGGTAATACCTTTCTCGGTCATATCAGGCAGGTCGACGCGATTATCCATGTCGTACGCTGTTTCTCCGACGAGAATATAATTCATGTGACGGGAAATGTTGATCCTTTGCGGGATATCGAAATTATCAATACGGAGCTTATCCTTTCGGACATGGAAGTTCTGGAGCGCGCCGATGAGAAGATGCAGAAACAGACGCGCTCCGGGATAAAGGAGGCTTCACACAGGATATCGGTCATTGAACGTATGTTATCCCACCTGAATGAAGGAAAACTTCTGAAAAACCTGTCGCTGGAAGAAGAAGAAAAAAAAATTGCTGCCGAATTCGGATTGATTACCAATAAGCCGGTCCTTTATTGCGCCAATATCGCCGAAAATGAAATGCCCGACGATCATCTCAATAAGATTAGAGAGTTCGCCGATTCCGATCATTCCCGGTTTATCTATATCTGTGGAAAACTGGAAGAAGAAATTTCCGAACTTCCCGGTGATGAGAAAAGGGAATATCTCGAAGCCATGGGCCTGAAGGAATCGGGACTGGACAGGCTTATTGCCATCGGGTATGAGCTACTCGATCTCATATCCTTTTATTCAGCGGCCACAGATCTCCAGGCCTGGACGGTTCGGAGAGGCACGTCAGCTCCCAGGGCCGCGGGGAAAATTCACACGGATTTTGAGCGTGGTTTTATCCGGGCCGAGATCATGTCCTGGGAGGATCTTTTGAAATATGGATCAGAGCATGGCGTCAGAGATCATGGACTGCTGAGGTCCGAGGGAAAGGATTATATTATTGAAGATGGGGATATCGTACGGTTTCTTTTCAACGTGTGAGAGTGCATAATACAGGGCGTTCCTATTTTTCCACTTCCTTGTATATGGGGATGGAGCGCAGGCGTATGTTTTTCTCGGGGGATATGTTAAAAACGGCCATGACAGTGAAGGGGGGAGTAATCCGGGAAATTTCAGCCTGGAATTCAGTTTTCCCCGATTCCGTGATCTTGACGGGCAGCATGGTCCAGACTATGGCAACCCAGCTGTCTGCCTGGTCTTTCAGCAATTTTTCATTGGTGAAGGTAATATAATTTTTTGATCCTGCAATGGAAAAGCCCGGCTTACTGGAAATATCCTCGTGGTTTTTCAGAATGGCTATCTGGACGGCTGGATTGGGGAATTGCTCTATCGCTACCGCATTATCTTTCAGATTCAATCCCACAGTCATTTTTTTATCACCGGTACTGACTGCATACACAATAAATTCTTTTCCTTTCTGAGTAATCCTGTTTGTGCGGGGACTGGCGTTGTTGAAATACTGAAAACCGGTATAGCTCTCATACCGGTAGGGATAACTGACAATCTGCAGGCGCTGTTTTTCCAGCATATACTTGCCCGCTTTAAAGATAAGGGGGTAGATATCAAGGGTGTCACCATCACCGTTAAGATCGATGTTTAGCTGTGAGAAAAGAAAGTCCTGTTCATGAATCGAAGAGTCTTCAACTGTCCCATGAATTAAAATTTCTTCCGCTGGCATGAGAAATGAGGATTCTTCAAGAAACGACGATAATGAAGCGTCGTAGGAGATACGAAAGGAAAGCGTATAACTATTTGCGGATATTTTTTTCACGGTTATCTGGGACGTTTTGACATCGAGCGGTTCCAATGATATCAGGACCGGTGCGGAAAGTAATACTATCAGAAGAGCCATGAAAAAAACCGAGAATTTGCGTTGTTTCATAACGTGATCTTATCCTTTGTGCAATTGATAAAAAAGGAATACAGACCAATCATATCGTGGAAGACCACTGCAGACCGGTGTCTTCATGATAGACCAGGTATTTATTTTTAAAAAAATCTCTAATTTCCTTTTTCACTGTCGATTCGCTCAGTGATGTCAGGGGCGCGAGCCGGCTGACAAGTTCATCAACTAAGGCATTTTCATCACGATTTCTGTACCGGGGATCGCCGGTAATATTATTCTTTATGATCTCCCAAGCAACGGCTCGGGAAATAGTTACTTCGGCCACTACATCCAATTCATCGGACAGGTGGGTTCCCTTCTGGTATTCAGAAATAGCGCATTGTATATACGCGTCGAGGCTGTTGTTGAATTTTTTATATATGGCATCAATCTCCCCGCCGCTGATACCTGCGGGCTCACACACTGCCTGATTTGCGTCATATTTATCCCAGTCATCGTGGAAGATGCGTATGCCATATTCAGCACATTTATCCCGTACCTCCGTGCCGGGGAATGGGGATAGTATATGATATCCATATTGCGCGCCCAGTCCGCCGGCAAACTCCATGGTCTTTGTAACTGTTTCAGCGGTTTCACCGGGCAGACCGAGAATGTATGAGGCCAGTGGCAATATTCCCGCTTCCCGACACATGGCTACGGCCTTGCGGCACATTTCCAGCGTGGTTCTTTTCTTAACGGTATCGAGTATTTCCTGGTTTCCGCTTTCTATGCCGAAACAGAGCACTGTACAGCCGGCCTGATGGAGCGATGAAAGAAGTTCCCGGTCAATCGTATCAACACGTGCAAAGGCGCTCCAGCGCACTTTGATATTTCTGTTTATTATCTCGTTACATATTTCAGTACACCGTTTTTTGTGAGATGTGAAGAGATCATCGACTATATTGATCTGACGAAATCCCATACCGGCAAGCATCTGCAGCTCGTCCACAACGCGCTCTACGGAAAAATAGCGCACCTTGCCTCCCACCATGCGCCGTCCCACGCAGAAAATACATCGGTGAGGACAGCCCCGCGATGTCATCATTCCTATGGGCAGTCCAAGAGCCTTGTACTTGTTCAGATTGCATAAATGCCTGGCCGGGAAGGGCAGCGAATCGAGGTACTGGATGAATTCTCTCTCGCCGTTGTGTACTATCTCATTGCCTCGGCGGTATGATATCCCCGCAACCTTTTCAAGGTCTGAAGGACGGGACAGGGATTTGACCAGTTCCGTTGCCGTAACTTCCCCCTCTCCCCGGACAATAAAATCGATAAAAATATTTTCTGCGAGGATATTTTGCGCATCAAAGGTGGCATGGGGCCCGCCAAGGACAGTGGGTGTTTTTGGTGCTATATCGCGGCAGTCTTCCAGTATGGCAAGGGCTTTTTTGATATTCATGGTGACGCCCGTGGCGCCTATAAGATCGGGCTTATAATGATCGATGACGTTTTCTATGTATTCCCTGGTGTAGGGAGTGACAACGAAGTCTTCGATAATAACGTCAATATTGTTCTTGTTGAGATATGCGGCAAGAGACATGAGTCCGAAAGGAGGCGACGGTGATTCTTCCAGGGGATAGGGTGGATTTATCAATAAAAATTTTTTAGTCATTCGGTCCTTCAGCTTGTATAGGTCTTTGGCATCGGATGAACTTTATATGGATTTTGTATAAAAAATAGCAAGCTATTTTTGACGGGGTAGCTGATCTACGTAGGAGTTCAGCATGAGATCATCGAGATTTTTTCTGGCTGTTTTCGGTTCCTCTTCGGAATATCCCAGGGAGATGATCGCCATAAGTTCGTGCTGGATATCGATATTAAGAACCTGGCTCACCTCTTCCTTGCGGTTTAATATCTCGCCAAGCCAGACAGCTCCAACATGGAGCGATTCGGCTGCCAGGAGCATGTTCTGAATGCAGGCCCCGATGCTCATGATATCCTTGTCGCGGTTGTAGCCCGAGGGGATGTGGTAAAAAACGGCGATGCAGGTGTGGCAGGACCTGATTATTCTGCTGTATTTGGTCAGGCCGGCCAGTTTTTCCTTTATTTCACTGTTATTGATAATGCTGAATTTCCAGGGCTGATTATTGAGTCCTGAAGGTGCCCACCGTCCTGCCTCAAGAATGGCGTTTATTGTGTCAGAACTAAGGTCTGTGTCAGTATATCTCCGGCGGGACCGGCGGTTCTGGATGGTCAGGAGTACGGGATTGGTTTCCATGGATTGGCTATGTTCCTTTCGATATAGTTACTGACCCGATGCCAGATATTTATCGAGCTTTTTCTTCTTCGTGTCCACCTTTTTAAGGTGCGATGTGATAATTTTTTCGTAGTTAAGATCGTTCTTTATGATGGAGGAACGTTCCGATTCCATGCTGCTCAGGTCCGTGGTAATTTTTATCCTGCTGGCCTCGTGTGCGTATCGCCGCGCTTCGTTCCAATAGGGGAGGGCCTCCCGGTAATACCGGTCCGCCATGTCCAGGCTGTCGCGGATATCTTTGGAAAATTCCAGGTTATAGAAGTATATTTTCTGTTTATCATAGCGCGAGGCTATGGTCATATGGTTTCTCATGATGAGCAGGTTGATATGCATGAACATGAGCTTGCGGTACTTTTTATATTCTTTTTCGGACTCCACTTTTACCAGGGCTTCCGAGGGATGGCGGAATTTGCACTGCAGGGCCGTTTTCAGTCGCTCTATATTTTTACGCAGTGAGTTTTCATTGTAGTACTGCTTCATTCCATAGAGTTGATAATAATCTTCAACATAATGGGGAACGGTTTTATAATGCAGGCGGACCTTGGGGATATAATCGGAAAAGGGGACGTATTTTTCCTTTTCCCCGTGAAAATACTGGTACTCGTAATCTTCAGCGAAGATATATATGGGCATGAGCATCAGCAAAAATATGATAATGTATGGAATTTTCATAGGATCAATTTCAATATGTTCGGGTCTTAGTAGATTATCGGTGAATTATTCATTAAAAAACACCTGAATATAATTTTTTAACGATTGAACATATTCGAGTTTTATGGCTGTTTCCACAAGCCAGCCCGATTTCGGAAAATTCAGTATTGTTCTCTGAAATATGAGCTCAGCCTCGGCAAGTCGTGGAAGGACTTTATCCTGGTCAAATTTGCCGCGGTTATGGCGGTCAAAAAAAAGTTCCTTGTGGGCTAGGTGGAGGGCGTCATCGCCGCGCTTATAAGAGCGATAGGCATTGACTTCATACTGGCTGGTATAGCTGTCGATGATATTCAGGCATTCCGCGGCGCGGTAAAAGTTAAATATCATGTTTTTAAACGTATTAAAATGTTCAAGAAGTTCGTCATCATCGGTTTGTTTTATGAGTTTGCCTATGCCATGATAACTTTTTCTTAGAGAATGGACAATATTGTTGTAAGTTCCGCGGTTGGACACCATCTCACGTCGTGCCAGGTTATACAGGCTGAACTGAAAGAACTTATACAGGGATTCCTTTGTATTTTCCCGCAACCTGATAAAGGACTGAATCAGATATTCCTCTTCTATGCGGGTTTTACCTGGTTTTGTATGCCTCTTTTCCCGTGGTTTCTGCGGTGTTTCTTCTTTTTGTACAGAGTCACTTTTTTTACCGTTTTCCATACCCTGCTGAAAACGGTGGCTCATAATGGCGGAATAGGCGAGGTTGAGTTTTGTCATGACCTCGTTGGCCCATTCAGTTCTTTCTCTGTTCTTGTCGGGGTGATATTTGTGCGCCAGTTTTTTGAACGACGCTGCAACCGCCTCGTTAGAGGCATTTTCAGGAACATCAAGGAGTTTGTAGCAGGACTGAATATTCATAAACTCTATTCTTTAATAATTTAGTTACTATTTATTCAGGCCGGACAAATTAATACTTTACGGTTGAATAAATTTTAAGCAATATGCGGCTCCATCTAACAGGTTTCATAAAAAACTATTAATCCCGGGCCTGCGTTTTCGATCAGTTATTCCCATGATTATTAAGGAAAATATCAAGCAATAAATTTTTTCTTGACACATAAACTAATGTTTGCTAAGTTTCTGTTTAGATTTGTCGATAACTCTATAAAGGGTGGTAATCATGGTCCAGAAAAATAAAATTAGCGAGAAAAAACTCACTGATAAACAGCAGAATATTTATGAATTCATAAAAGATTCCATCCGCGAATCGGGATTTCCTCCTACGGTCAGGGAGGTGGGGGACAAATTCGGCATCACAGTAAAAGGTGCCTATGATCATGTCAAGGCCATTGAAAAAAAGGGATTCATTAAAACAGAACAGAATAAATCCAGGGCCATTGTTGTAATTGACCAGGACGATGTCATTCCCACTGACGCGGTCAATATACCCCTTATCGGCCGGATAGCTGCCGGTTCTCCCATCCTTGCTGAAGAAAATATAGAAGATTATCTCAGTTTTCCCCGGTCGTTTATCGGGTCCGGTGATCATTTTGCCCTGAAAGTAAGGGGAGATTCCATGGAGGATGGCGGTATTTTTGACGGTGATATTGCCATTATAAAAAAACAGAATATAGCACAGAATGGAGATATAGTAGCTGCTCTTCTGGAAGAAGAAGCCACACTGAAAAGATATAAACTGCAGGGTGATGCTATTCACCTCATTCCTGAAAATCCGGCCTATGCTCCCATAGTAGTGAAAGATGTTCTGATCCTGGGGAAACTCTCGGCTGTATTCAGGAAATACTGATTGCAATAATCCTATGTCAGTTGAAGATAATGGCAGTGCAGGTCAAACAGCAGATCTTATAGAGAAGAGGTTGACCTGCATAATTGACGCTTCCTCAGCCATTATTCTTTACAAAACAGATTTATTCCCCCTCCTCCTGGATGTATATACCGTTGTCATGCCCGTCTCGGTTTTTGAAGAGATCACCCGAAATAGCTCCTATCCCGGCGCCAATGATTTTTCTGACTTGTCTAAACAAGGCAGGTTTCATATCATTCACACGGCTAAAATTGATACAGAGACCGGTGAAAAAATACCTTTGTCCCTGGACCGCGGGGAAGGCGATGTTATAAGTCTTTTTTTTAATAAGATAGGTAATTTTATAATGATCGATGATGGCGCCGGCGCGGCCTACTGCCGGAAAAATAAACTTCCTTTTATCAACGCTCTCCTCTTCCCAAGAATTCTTTTTCTGCGATCATTTATTAATGCCGATGAATATAATGATTATATGCAAAAAATAATTATGACCGGAAGGTACTCTCCACACATTATCTCTTTTGCCCGGGGTGCCACGGAAGAGGATCTCTGCTTTTTTTGACTAAAAATGTGATGTAGCAAGAATCCATTCACATTTGTAATGATTAAAAACTTGACTGAAAGTGTCGTTATACGTTAAAATACGTTATCAAATACAGGAATCAATTCTATGGACCAGGGAATCAGAACAGAAATAACCAGAAAAATCGAGAAAGGCGAAACTGTTGAACTAAAATTTGCCTATGCCGATAGTGAACTTCTCATGTTCATCAACAGTATCATGGCCAAAGAACTGGCAAAAATGGATCATATATATCTCCTGAACAGTATGATAACCATACTTCGGGAAGTGATAGTCAATGCCATGAAAGCCAATGCAAAAAGGGTGTTTTTCATCAAGAATAACCTCGATATCAAGGACAAGGCCGGTTATAAAGAGGGCATGTCACGCTTCAAAGAAGAGGTGATCGGTGAATTTGATGCTATAGAAAAGGATCTGAAAAACAGTGATTATTATGTAAAAATCGATTTTTCAAGAAATGATCAGAACCTGCATGTTGTGATTAATAATAATACGCCTATTCTGACGGAAGAACTGGAACGGATAAACCTCCGCATAGGCAAGGCACTTAAGTATAATGATTTTTCCGATGCCTATGACGAGATTGAAGATGATACCGAGGGTGCGGGCCTGGGTATTGTGCTCACCATTCTTTTCCTGAAAAATATGGGAATCGACCCAAAAACCTTTTCGATCACTACCAATGGAAATGAAACAAAGACTACTCTTTTTGTTCCCAGGGATCTTCGCCCGCCTCAGATTACATCAAAAATACGCGATGAGATAGTCGCTGATGTGGAGGGAATCCCCACATTCCCGGAAAATATTGTTCGGCTCCTCAATCTCTGCAACAGTCCCGATTCGACCATGGAGATTATTGCGGATAAAATTCTCATGGACCCGGCACTGGCTGCTGATGTGATCAAATTATCCAATTCGGCCGGCTTTGTTCCCGGAAAGAGAATTGAAACTGTCCTTGAGGCTGTAAAAACGATCGGACTGAAAAACGTCAATGCCATTCTTGTGGCCAGCAATGCCAGAAGCATTTTGGAAAAACGCTACGCCAGTTTTGAAGAGATCTGGAGGCACCT
The DNA here is from genome assembly GCA_002839375.1 of Spirochaetae bacterium HGW-Spirochaetae-1. Taxonomy (NCBI): domain Bacteria; kingdom Pseudomonadati; phylum Spirochaetota; species Spirochaetae bacterium HGW-Spirochaetae-1. The sequence goes on from PGXY01000001.1 coordinate 228,334, forward strand.
GACAAAAACGGCATTCTATGCACGCAATATAGGACTCATGCTGAAAAAACCGGGACTGGCAGATAATGCCTTCATGGCAGGACTCCTGCATGACCTGGGGAAGATTGTACTCCTGGCTACTAATCTCCAACTGGTGGAAAAGGTGGCAGAAACAATTAAGAACAGGCGGATCATCACTTCCACGGTCATGGAGGAAATATCCATCGGCATCAGTCATTCGCAGATCGGGGAGCTTATTGCTAAAAAATGGAATTTTCCTGATTATCTTGTGGAGGCAATCCGGTATCATCACGCCCCGCATAGTTCTTCAGAGCAGCACCGTGATCTGGCCTTCAGCGTTTATCTTGCAAACATGCTCTGTGGCATCGACGACAAAAAATATTACTATTTCTACTGCGATGAAATAGTTTTGGAGCGTTTCGGTATTCTGGAAGAGGAGAAATTCAGGGATTTGCATGGGAAACTGAAAGGAAAATGGGAGCTGAATCTTGAGGAATAATCAAAGAAATGTAATGGATTTTTTAGAAATATTTAAAAAAGGGGAGCCTGAAAGCTCCCCTTCCTGTTTTTTACAGCCTGTTTTTATTGAAATCACGTTCCGTGATGCCCGGATCATTATATACAACCTCTTTGATTTCCAGGACGGTCTTTCCAAGATTTGAACCGTCTTTTTCCAGGCGGTACATGATAGATTTCCTGGGCGTGAGCACGCCGTTTATTTTTTCAATGTTGTAATTGATGAGGCGTTTATACAGGAATCCCTTGTAGTAAATGTCGGTCTGGATGATAAAATTATCGCTTTTACGTACATAGAAAACTGCCCGGTCATAGACGCTTTTCCCCGGTTTGGGTGAGGCCTCGACTTTATGGCAGTCGAAGGATTCCACCATGGCGTTTCCCGCAAGAGTGTAGGTACTGTCATTGATGTTACGCGGTTTCAGATCTTCGTAGAAAAAGTGAGAATTGACCACGGCCTTGTTGCGGTCACCGGAAACGATTTTCTTTACCTTCATATCTTTTTGCTTAAGCCATTGCTGATCGTCGCCGCTTTCGGAAAAGGTGAGAATTTTCATATTCACCGGTGACAGAAATTCAATCAGCGCTTTTTCACTATCGCCTTGTTTCAGTCCCATGACCTTCATTTCCCGTTTCAGAATCTCATCCCCCTTGTAAATGGTCATGTGGATGGTGCTTCGGGCTGTTTTGGCCGATATGAGTTTTTCGCTCTTCTCCATGATTTCCTTTCCCGTAAGGGCAAAGACAAGCTGAATGGAAGCTGCAATGGCAATTAAAGAATAAAAAATTTTTCGAAACATGGAAGTCCTCCTTTTATCAGTCATTTTCTTCATAATTAAAAAATCTGCTTAGATTGAGATATTTCCATACCGGGGAATCGGATCGGGATTCCTCCAGTGTTATTCCCGTGGCCTTTATGGCCGATGGAAGAATCAGTAGAGCGCCAATGGTTGTGGACACCATGGTCACTGCCGTGAGAAAACTGAAAAGTACAATAGGTTTGAAATTGGAAACGGTCAGAACAAGAAATCCGAATATGAGAGCCAGGGAGGTATAAATAATAGCCCTTCCGGCAATGGCAAGTGTTTTTGTTATCGTTTCATCTACGGTTAAACCCTGGCTTCGGTAATGACGAAAATTGTTGAGAAAGTGAATCGTATCATCGATACCGATACCGATTGTTATTGATGCTATGATAGCCGTGGCCGTATCGAGGCGGATGCCGAACCAGCCCATAATGCCGAAGTTGAAGATAACGGCAAGAGTGATGGGGATGAGGGCCGTGAGCCCTGCCGCGATATTCTTGAATAGCAAAATAACAATGATGCAGACAACGGCGAGACTGAATATCAGGCTCAGCATCTGGCCCATAACGATATAATACATGAGGCGCACCATGATTTTAGGCTCGCCGGTTATCTTATAGGAGTATCCCGGGGGCAGGTTTCGGTCCAGATAGTCTTCAATGCGGCTTATGGAATGGACCAGGTGGGCCGTGCTGAGCATTGCTCCGTTCCGCTCCCACTGCCGGGCGAAGATGTTGGCGGTTCTGAATTTGTGATCTACATAGGGTTCAAAGACATCAATACGGCCGTCATCATTGTCATCATCGCCGGAAAACATGAGCATATACCCTTCTATAGCGGAACGTTTTTCAGGTATTGAGTAAAATTTTTTTTCATTGTTGTTCATGGCCAGGTTCATGGTTTTAATAAAATCAGGGAAGGCGTCGGTGCGGCCGATGTTGACATCCTTGTTTTCTTCGGCTTCGAGCCACTTCCTCGTATTGTCTATGAAGGTGAGATAGTCCGGTTCCAGTACCCCGTTTTCCTTGCCTGAATCAATGAGGATATTGATGCCAAAGGAGCCGCCGAATTTTTTCCCTATTTCATACGTGCTTGTGAGTATGGGATTTCCTTCTTTGAAATAGGCAAGTATCGATGTTTCGGCAATGATGCGGAACGTCCCTGCAATGGCGAATATAACGACTATGAACATGCCGGTCAGAACCTTTTTATAGTGATGGATGGAAAGCCATGTAAAGAAGAAAATGATTCTATCGATAAAACCATGAAACCGGATTTCAGTATCACCTGTATCAATTTGCCGGCGTTTTGCAGGAGCTTTTAGCGGAAGAAGAACCAGCATGGCCGGGATGAAGGTTATGGATATAAATACAGCGAAAAGGACGCCGATAGCGGAAAAAATACCCCATTCCTTTAAGGCATATACACCGTTAGTCATGAGCATGAGAAATCCTACGAATGTGGTGAATCCCGCCAGTATAACAGTGAGAGAGATGTGAGACATGGATGACCTGATTCCCTGCCTTTTATCACCGGCCGTGATTAAATTGAAATCAATATAATACTGATTCAGAAGATGTATTGAATAGGAACTCCCCACGGCCAGCATGAGGGGGGGGATGCAGACGCCCATGACGCTGACCTTGAAACCCAGGTGTCCCATGAGGCCCATGATCCAGATATCGGCAAAGTTCATGGAAAGGAAGGGGAGAAATACGCCCCTCAGAGACCTGAAGTTCAGGAAAAAAATTATGAGAATTGAAATCAGGGTCAGGGGCAGAAAGGTTTTCAGGTCTTGCTGCATGTAATGATTTATCTGTGTGTTTACATAGGGTATACCGTTAATATTTATATGCAGTTCAGGATACCCCGTGGCAATTTCCTGCAGATCATCGGACAGGGTATAGTCCAGTTCACCATTAATGAGGCGGATAAGGACACTGAAATCGGTAATATTGCCCGTTGTGCGGTCCAGGACGTAAATGCCTCGTTCGAAGGCAGGATTGTTACGAAGCCTGTTACTGAAAATTTCAATTTCTTTTTTCGTTGAAGGAATAATACGGCGATCGTTATCGTCACGGTCTATGAGTTTATATGTGATCAGTGTATCATCTTTCCCTGTAAGGTCCTGGGCCGTGTATGGTGAAAGAATGGCATCAATGAGCTGTTTTTTCTTCATGGCCTGGGCGGCCTGAATATCCTTTTTCAGTTTTTCCGTTTGACGGGCTGAAAGAGAATCAGAATCGGCAAAAAGTTTTTTCCATTTTCTTTCCAGTGTACGGATAAAAGGCTGGTCGTCGCGGAATGCTTCACGAAGCATTGAAAGGCTGAGGTTCCCACGGCCGGCTGTTTCAACGAAACGGCGGAGCCGTGATGATTCTTTCTCTTCATCATATGTCTCATATTCTTCTATGTCGGTATGAAAAAGGTCAAAGGAATGCAGAAACTCCGGAGTCATGGCATTATCTGATGATACGGTCATGATAATAAAATTGCCATTGTTGCCATAGATGGCCTTGGTTTTTTCATTCAGGAGATATTCGGCGTCCTTTTTTGGCATCATAACCTCCAGGCTGTTTTCAAATTGCAGTTTGAAAATACCCAGGGCCATGTATATGGTGATGGCAATAATTACGACGATGACTATAACAGGGCGTCTGATGACAAAGTCTAGAATTCGGTTCATCATAAAGTGTGCATCTCCTTTTCAATTAATAGGTCTTTCCAATGAACCTGACTCCATAGGGGTCTTTGGTACCATCGTCGGCTCCCAGTAAAAAATTATTCTCATCGCTGGTAATCTGTATTTTTTTCGGCGCTGTTTGATACGCAGTGAAAAAGTTGTTCTCCCAGTACGCGGCAATATTATCGCCGCTTGAGGGCATGCCGTTATTATCACGGTCATAGAGGACATAGACATAGGAATTCATGGCCAGGGTAACGGCAATGCCTTCATCCAGGGCGGCAAAGAGGGGAAAGCTGTAATGGTGATTCGGGTCAGCCACATAAGGCAGCAGCGCCATTCCCGTGACGTAATTAATATCATCGATGTTCCGCGTCAGGTTGTTGACGCCGTCGTCATGAACGACGAGACAGATGAGCGAATTCCCTTCAACCATGCCCGCTGGCCGTGATGAAGGATCGAGTTGAAATTCCACCGTGGTGTTGTAGTCATACATTTTTTTATTGAGCTGGAACTTCCAGTCGCCCGAGGCCTGGTGATAGGCCGTGTTGGGACCGCTTTCAGCCAGGGCAATGGTGAAGGCGAAGTTGTCGAGATCGGTATTCTGATAGTATCCGACCATGTCACCCGCCGTTGGACTGGGAAAACCGCCTGAATAATCCTTGTCCCAGAGCGCTATGACCATGACTTCGTCCCCGGGCTCGAGGTCTGTTGTGGAAAGATCGATGCTGAAACTGCTCATGCCGGGATCGAGTTTTTTGAAGGCCTTGACGACGCTGAGAGGATCGGTAAAAAGCGCGCCGGGATCATCGGTGTGGGCAATCATGATGAATACCGGTTTGGACGATGAATCATATCCTTCCGGGTGTTCAAAGTAGCCGTCGATGGTCATGGCATAGTCCGAGGATGACATGAGTTCCATCTGTCCTGTGATGTTAATACCGCTGTTGGGGCCCTGGGTGATTACACACTGCAATGGCACGCCAGTAGCTCCATCGGCATAAAAGGCCAGGGCGTCGCCGGCATTGGGAATGCCGTCGTTATTCAGATCAAAGAGAGCGAAGACATAGACATCATCCATGGGGACATTCCTGCCGAAGGGCATTATATCAAGGGAGTAATCGACGCTTTCTCCTGTCTTGGTCACTGTACCGTATCCCATTATTTTATCCATGTCCAGCGACGTAATGTCGAGTGAGTCAACGCTTCCGGCATAGGCAATGAGAGTGACTGTCCCGGTGAGGGCATTGGTGATGGTGCCTTCTATGGATGCCTGGTAATCATAGATAAGCCGGTTGATTGTTATATCAATATTACGATTATCACTTTGCATGGTGCGGGAGGGCTGCATGGTCTCACTGTTTATATAGAAGCCGATATAATCTCCCGGATCAGGGTAGGGAACTCCTCCGTCATAATTTACGTCAAGGATGGCCGTGATGTACACCGTATCGTTTCTGCGCACGCCGTGTTCCGCGAGATCAAGGGAATAGGAGCCATTGTCGGGACAGGATATCATGGTGATGACATGATCAAGGGGCTGCGCCTTGATAGCTTCAAAGTCGGCCGTATCGGTGAAAAGAAGAAATACCGGGCCGGTGACGGGTTCGGCCGTGTCAACTGATACAGTGCCGGAAATGTTTATCGATGCAGGTGAGTCCATACCGCAGGCGCTGATAATCATCGCCATAAACAGTATAAGAAGATGGGTTGGTTTACATTTTGTATTCATAACGAACCCTCATCCTGATGAAATCATTGTCGGTGTAAAGCCCTATCATGCTCCTCTCGCGTCCATGGATAAAGGCGTAGGACACATTGATGGACAGGCCCATGGGAAAGCGGTACTGCACTTCCGGCATTATAATTGTTCCTTTTTCAGTAATATCAACGATGCCTGTCACCAGAACTTTGAGGCGGCTATACAAAAAAGTGTCTTCAACGCGGACGATGAGGATATCGCCCAGCATGGGATCCATGATATTGCGTGAGAAATAGGTCGGCCTGCTGTATTCCGTGGTCAGCACTGCATCGCCTTCATGTCCCTCGAAGAGTTTATTCATGGGTATCATGTAGTTGAACCCGGCAGTGGTGTACAGGGCGTGGAAGGTCCTTGTTTTGAAGGGAAACTGCGGTATCTGCCCGCCCGAATAATCCTGGTCCACAACGCCGGTTTTCAGGGGACTGTAGGCCGCCTCGAACTGGAATACGAAATCATTCCAGCCCCGGGAAAGTGCCAGGCCGGTTTTTATAGTGGTATGATATTCGGGACGTACATCGACTGCAATGGGCTCATTCGGTACGGCTATGGTACCCATGGGCCGGAATAGCGGCTCCGTGTCGGGACCATAATAGGCACTGATGTTCACATCGGTGCTGAGAATATTTTTATAGTACTGCAATCCAACGGCGATATTTTTAATGTCCGGTTCCATGGGTCGTGATGCGGCAATGCTGATGGGATATCCCTCTTCCTCGTAGCGCAGCTCCCAGAAGGTATTTTTTTCCGGCAGGAGTGCTGGGACGTGCAGGGGTACTATAACCAGCTCCAGCGTATCATCGCCGATAAAAAAAAGGGACGAGAGGGAAGGTACTCCCTGGCGGAGTTCGTCCTGGTCCTTGAACAGGGCCTCCCGCATATCCATGGGATTGAAGTAGGACGTAGGATTGAAGACATCAGCCGTTCCCCATTGATAAATCTGGTTCCCGGCTCGGAGACGGAAGAAACTGAATTCGGCGTTGTAATAAAGTTTATTGAAATTTATTTCGAAGGACGATCCCCGCGCGGTGCCGTTACGGTACACGGTGGGATCATGAACATAGTCATGTATATAGACATTGGAATTCATGACAAAATAAAAGTTTTCAGATCCGGTGCGCAAAGATAGATTGTTTCGTATTTCATTTTTCTTGACTATATCACGGAAGGCCTGATGGGGATAGGTACCGGTGAAATTTTCAAATTCTATGAAGCCCTGTAATTCAGTAGTGCCGCCCTGGGCTTCCCGTGTCGCTGATTCATCTTCATCGCCATCCGAATCATCCTCTTCGGCCTGGACTGGCGGTTTCTTCTTGAGCATGATATCAGCGGCCATGACGGTATTGCTTAAAAAAGGGACCATGTACATGATGGCGAGAAGAACCAGCCACAGCAGCGGCATGTGTGATGCAACTCCCTGCCTGGAAATTCCCTCTTTTTTCATGTCGCCACGATCCCGTGCAGCAGCACATCGGCCAGTTTTTTCGATAGTTCTTCGTCGTTCATGGAATCGGTTTTTGCCGCCGGTAGAATTTTTGAAATGATGAAATAGGCAACGATGCATATAATAAAGACCTTGGTGGGGTATTCGTAGTCTATGGGCCTGATGCTCTTTCCAGCATAATCATTTTTTACCTTGTCAATATAAACAGTACTGGCCAGGTTGATGAGCGCTTCCAGGACACGGTTGGTGTTTTTACCCTGCAGCTCGATGAGGTCGATAAAAATGAGGCGGTATTCTTCAATGTTCTGGTCAATGACTACTTTCATGGCGAGAATGATTTCATTCAGGTTAAAAGGAAAATCTTTATTTATCATGGCACCGAAATCAGGGAAGGTGTCAATCAGGTTGGCCGGATCCATAATGCTGTTAAAGATCTCTTCTTTGTTATGGAAATAATTATATATATTGCCGATTGAAACGCCTGCCGTATCGGCGATTTCCCGGAGACCCGTGGCGGAATAGCCTTTTTCTGAAAAAAGCTTTTTTGCAGTATCGATTATCAGTTTTTTTCGGTCTTCCATAAAATTCCCCTGATAGACTAAGAACGAACGTTCGTTCTTAGTCTAAATATATATAAATTGATTCAGGAAGTCAATAGAGAGAGGAAATTAATAGTCTCTATTGAAAATGATTTCGATGGACTCCTATGAAAGTCTGACAGGTTTGAGATATGAGCGAAAACCTGCAGGGGGAGAGGAATGCAGAAGATTCTTAAGCGGAGGTTGATAATTTGGCTTTTTCCCTGTCTTTGGTTCTTTCTATCATGTGCAGGGCATTTTTGTTTATTTCCTCTACAAGCGAATTGTAGAAATGGTTGGATAAGGTCCTGTTTATATCAACACGGTCCAGCTTGAAGGTCTCGAGGATTTTCTGAAATTCACTTATCTTCTTATTGAAGAGAGTGCAGACACCATGTCTTTTGCCATATCCGCATTCGCGGCAGGCGGGATTGACCCTGTTGGGACGTGTTATCCGGTGATCATAACTGTTTTTGGTGCAGAATGGGCACAGACGAAAATTTAAACCTGAACATAAATTAGCTTTTATGCGTTTTTCCAGCTTTATCCAGACATGTTTAGCAGATTCCCTGTCCCAGGTCAGTATCTCGTCAAAGTCTTCTTGTTTGTAGTGCCACTCTTTGGGTATGGATAGGGTGTCATTGAGATAGGTTGAAATCCGCTCCATATACTGGGCGAGCATACTATTGTAATCTTTCATTGTTGGGCCCTGGGAAAATATACTCGTACTATTAATATAATAATATAAATTAATATCGGGAAAAATTAAAACGAAATGTATAAATTAAACAGCTGGTTCATGTTCATCAGATAAAGCCAAGAATAATGAGCCTTGATTCCTGTAAAGTATTTTATTAAAAAATATGTAATTAATTATATCTCTAGTGTATATATTATATTATGTAAAGAAGTAATTGAATTGTAAACGATTTTTTTTAAATGCTTCATTCCGGCAAAAGAACAGCCGGTGGCCTGAGTCTAAAAAAATCTTGACAAATGCAAATTTTTTATGATTACATTGGTATCAGAAATAAAGTGCTGGCCTGTGTCTTTCCATAAATATTTTATCCGTGGGGGATTTAAACATAATATGAAAATTTCCGGAATTGTTTCATCATTCGTACTTATTGTATTCGTGGCCGGGTGCGGCGGCACTTCGGATAAAAGCCTGCGGCAGATTCCCAGGAGCCAGCGCAAAGGTCTGGCCGTGATGAATTATGTGAACAATACGCCCAAAAGCAGGGCAGAAGAATATCAGCCCTGGGAGTTCGGCATTGCCTCCATGATCATGACCGACGTGGAGACCATCGGCGCCTTCAACATCGTTTCCAATGAACGGATGAAGGATGTTCTGGCCCAGCAGTCCTTCCAGCTCACGGGCATGGTGGATGAGAAAACGGCCGTGGAACTGGGGAAAATTGTGGGCGCCAGCTACATCCTGGCCGGTTCCTTTACGGAGATGAAGGGCCAGTTGCGTATGGAGACCCAGGTCTTCTCCGTGGAAAAGGGAACGCAGCTCGGCACTGCCGCGGTCATGGGGAAAACCGATAATTTCTTTGACCTTGAAAAGGACCTGTTCACAAAAATCAGCGGCATACTCAACGTGATGCTCACTGAGGAGGAACAGGGAAAGATAAACGCGAAAATCGAGACTAAGTCCGTGGAGGCCTCGCTGAACAACTACCGCGGTGAGGTAGCGGTGATCAAGGCCAAGGATCTTGCGAAAGAGGGTAAAAAGGACGAGGCTAAAAAGATCATAGAAGAGGCCAAAAAGGACTTCAACAAGGCCATTGAACTGGACCCGAACTATACCAAGGCAAAACAGAACCTGTCAAAGATTTCTCTGGCTATACCGGTGACTCTGTAAAAACGAATGGTATAGAAACAACAAGGGCCAGTCTGAAAAGGCCGGCCTTTGTTGTTTCTATACTGAAGAGTCTTATATCTTATAGAGAACGCCGACAAACACGCCGTATATCTGGTCTGTCATCCAATCCTCATTCAAATTTCCTCCGGTATTTTCAGTGATTTCAAACCTGTTTATCTGGTAGCGGACGCCCAGGGTGACGATGGGCATGCCCTCGCCGATGTTCAGGCCGATGGTTGGCTCGATGTTGAAACCGTACATCTGCATGTCAAATGTGTCATTTATTGAGGGTTGTTGAGTGAGAGCTCCAAGATTATCAATGTTGTTTCTTGGATCACCATCCATTTTCATTTTACCCATCATGTAAATGGCAGAGAGATTGGCAGACACAAAAAATCCACGGCTTCCCAGGGGAAGTGAGAACCCCAAACCCAGGGCCGGGCCGTGGAATGGCTGTGTTAATTTTAATGTTTCCTGATTAGCTTCTGTGAGAGTGTTAAATGTGGTGTTATATCGGTAATCCATTCCATTGTATTCTGTCTTCAGATACCAGAATTTATACCCCGCAAAGATTTTCAGATTATCCATGATGCGGTAACTCAGGGCGCTGTCGATGTCCATGCGGAAGGTGTCGAAGGTGAAAATGAGTGTTTTATTTTCAGTTGCGCTTTGAGGTATGTTTTCAGACATGCCATGTGTATTCTGACTGCCGAAGAGCCCTGAAACGGACAGGGAGATGTCATCGGTGAATAACACGCTTGCAACGGGTCCATACAGGGCCCCGCTTCCGGTTCCCATGTCGTTGAACTGGGAAGCTACATCCTGTAACCATGAGTCCCACATAAAGTAGCCGGCCCGTGCGCCCACGATGTAGTCCACAGCAAAGACCGGGGTAGATAGCATGAGCAGCAGGGCTGCCAGAATTGAAACATATGTTTTTTTCATAATTCCTCCGGAGTGTTTGAAAGAAATGGTAAGTGTCACTTCTATATCGTATTTTTAATAAAAATACATAAGAAGTAAACGGCTGAAAACAGGGGGATATTTGTGTGATAACCTGTGGTGAAGTATGAAGTAAGTGCGGATATTCGTCAGGCAGGATTATTCGGCTTACTGACGATTTTTCTCATATACAGCCTGTACCGCCTGGCGGCAGACCTCTTTCACCGGAATGTTTTTTTCTTCAGCAATTCTGCGGCAGTCCTCATATTCCGGAGTTATTGTGATAACTTCACCATCTTTCTCGTGGACCTTTACGCTGACGATTCCATATTTCGTTTCAACTTTAATAAAGGAACGCTTCAGTTTTTTCCTGGAACACGAATGGGTGCGGATGCCCGATGTGGTAGATTCACGGAAGAGTGTGTCCTGCAGAGTTTCAGCCTTTTCCTGTGTGCAGAGTACCGTGAGGAGCGATGCCGGGCGCCCCTTTTTCATGATGATTGGTGTTATATACACATCCAGGGCGCCCCGGTCAAGCAGTGTCTGGAAGATGTGCTGATAGTACTGGGGATTCATGTCGTCGATATTGCATTCCATGACGAGAATGTCATCGGTATCGATATCGCTTTCCTGCGTTTCGCCTATATGGACGCGGAGCAGGTTCGGGATGGGAAGGTCGTGCGTACCGGCCCCGTAACCGGTATGATAAATTTTCATGGCGGGGATGGGGCCGAAGCGTCGGGCCAGATGTACGATGAGGGCCGCGCCCGTGGGAGTGGTGAGTTCGCCTTCGATGTTCTTTGAAAAAACAGGAATGCTTTTAAGGAGCTCGGCCGTGGCCGGGGCCGGTACTGGCAGGAGGCCGTGCTGTGTTTTTATGAAACCCGAACCGAGATGGACCGCCGATGATTCCACAACGGCGATATCAAGCTCCTTCAGGGCGATCATGGTGCCCGTGATGTCCACGATGGAGTCCACGGCGCCTATCTCGTGGAAATGTATTTCATCGACGGGGACGCCGTGTATCCGCGCTTCCACGGTGCCGATGTTCGTGAATACGGCCAGGGCCTGTTCCTTCACCCATGGATCGAGGCCGCTGTCGTTTATTATGCCGGTGATGTGGGACAGTGAGCGGTGGGAATGATGCGAATCATGGTCATCGGTGATAACGGAAAAGTGGGTGCCGCTGATGCCGTTTTTTAATACTTTTTTTACGGACAGGCTGTATCCCGTGACGGGGAGTTTTTTCAGCTCCGCTTCAAGGATGCCCGGGTCCAGGCCTGCGTCTATGAGCGCGCCGATTATCATGTTGCCGCTAATGCCGGAGAAACAGTCGAAGTATGCAATTTTCATTCAGTGCCGCCTCAGTGATTTATCATGCCGGCAAAATAACCGGCGCCGAAACCGTTGTCTATGTTGACCACGGTGATTCCCGGTGCGCAGGTGTTCAGCATGGTGAGCAGGGCCGAGAGACCGCCAAAGCTTGCACCGTATCCCACGCTGGTGGGGACGGCGATGACCGGAACATCGACCAGACCGCCGATGATGCTGGGCAGGGCCCCTTCCATGCCGGCCACGGCAATAATCACTTTGGCACTGTTGATTTTATCCATGTGGGCGAAAAGGCGGTGAAGGCCCGATACGCCCACATCGAAGAGGCGTTCAACCCGGTTGCCCATGGTTTCGGCCGTCAGTGCCGCTTCCTCGGCCACGGGTATATCCGAGGTACCGGCCGTTATGACCAGAATGAGTCCTTTGCCCTGTTCTGAGCTTTTTTTCCCGACGACGATGATGCGGGCATCGGCGTTATATTCAGCCGATGGGTGGAGCGCTTTTACCGCCTCATAGACTTCACGCGTGGCCCTTGTGGCCATGATGGTGTTGTGGTGGGCAATGAGGCGGTCCACTATGGCCAGAATCTGCTCAACGGTTTTTCCCTGGCAGAAAATTACTTCGGGATGTCCCTGCCTGATGGCGCGATGGTGGTCCACCTTGGCGAAATCCAGGTCGTCGAAGGGAAGTGATTTCAGGGACAGCAGGGCATCGTCGATGTTTATCTTCCCATCGCGTACATTTGCCAAAAGTTTCTTCAGCCGGTCTTTATCCATATCATTCCTCTTCATTATGAGCTGACTTGTTCATGCTGCCCATGCGGTATCCGTCTATATCCAGGGCAATATGCCGAAACCCCAGCTTGCGGAATTCCGCCGATACTCGGGCACTGTGTTCTTCGTCAATAAAAAGAGGCATCGCTTCACGGGGAACCTCGATGCGGGCCAGATCGCCGTGGACACGGACGCGCAGCTCATTTATTCCCATAGCGTGAAGAAGCTCCTCGGCCCTGTCAACCTGTTTTAGCACCTCAACAGTTATGGGCGTACCAGGGGGGATACGCGTTGCCAGGCAGGGTGTGGAAGGTCTGTCCCAGTTGGGAAGGCCCATCTGCCGCGCCAGGTGACGGATTTCATTCTTGGTAAGGCCTGCATCTTTCAGGGGGCTGTGGATGCCCAGTTCTTCCAGGGCCTGCATGCCGGGGCGATAGTCATGGATATCATCGGTATTTGAGCCTTCCAGGACCGCTGATATGCCCTTTGCCAGGGCGAAATCACGGATGGTCGAAAATAGTTCTTTTTTACAGTGATAACACCGGTTATTGGGATTTGCACGTATCTTTTCGTTCATGAGAAGGTCGATGAAAAGAGTATGGTGGGAGATGCCCCATTTTTGTATGATAGTGTCGGACCTGGTCAAATCCTGTGCCGGGGATAGGGGTGAATCGATGGTGACGGCCAGGGCATCAGTCCCCAAGACATCATGAGCCACCCGGAGAAGAAAGGTGCTGTCAACGCCGCCGGAATAGGCGACCACCGCTTTTTTATAAGAGGCAATGATGTTCCGGAGCGCCGTGAGTTTATTTTCCGTATTGATGGTATATCCTCTTTTCCGGATAAACTGCATCCGGTTATTGAAACAGGCACAAGAGAGACCGATGCCAATTTTCAGTATAAGCCGTTATATTTATAATAAATACGCATCTATGTAGATGACAAATCAATAACAATTTGGTTACAGGGCAATAAATTTATAAACCGATGCCGCGTTATCCCACCGCGTTTCATTTTCAAAAATATCTTTACAAATAGTTCTTGAATACGCACTGTAGCCCGACCGGTATTATGCACATGCAGTCATTCACTATCCAGGAAAAGAAACTCATCGGCGGTATCAGCCTTCTTCTTGCCATCAGGATGATGGGGACTTCTCTCATTATTCCCGTTTTTTCCATTTTTGCCACGGGAATCGACGGCGCATCACGCCCGCTCGCCGGTCTGGCCGTAGGAATTTACGGCATAGCACAGATGCTTTTCCAGATACCCATGGGACGGATCAGCGACCGTATTGGCAGAAAGGAAACGGTTCTTGCCGGGCTTGCGATCTATTTCCTGGGGACTCTCATCTGCGGGCTGTCCAATAACATCTATGTGCTCATCATTTCACGTGCAATCGCCGGGGCCGGTGCCGTTTCAGGCGTGACCATGGCATGGCTTTCCGAGGGAGTCAACATCAACCTCCGATCGACGGCCATGTCCTATGTTGGTATGAGCATCGGGCTCTCGGTTATAGCCGGGTTTTCCTTCAGTTCCCTTATCGCCGGTCATGTAGGAATTCCCGTGCTGTTCTTTTTGATATCGGGCATGACCCTGCTGGCCATGTATATTACCGTGAAATATCTGAATAACGTGGATGAGGATAAACCCGTCATGGACGAAGAACTCCACGTTGACCGGCGCGGTCTCATGATGGTGCTGAAGCACCGGGATCTGCTGCGTCTCAATGTTATCGGATTTTTCAGTAACCTGAGCCTCACGGGCATGTTTTTCATCATGCCGCTTCTCATCAACGAGAACATGGAGATAAAGGCCATGTGGAAGATATACGTGCCCATGGCAGTTGTCGGAACAATGTTCATGTATTACTTCGGCAGAAAAGCCGATACGCAGGGAACCCGGAAGATAGCCATGGTGGCCATTTTTTTCCAGATTACGGGGATTGCCCTGCCGGTCCTGTTCAGCGGACTCATTCCGCTCTTTGTGTCCTTCGCCTATTTTTACATAGGCCATTGCATACTGTCCCCGGTGCTTCCTTCTGCCGTTTCACGCTATCCTACAACGACCGACAGGGGTTCTATCATGAGCATTTTCAATTCATTTCAGTTTCTGGGATCGGGACTGGGGGGTATCATCAGCGGATTTATCGGCGGCTATCATCCGGTTTTTGTCTTTACCTTTCTCGAAATATGCGTTATAGTATCATTCGTTCTCATGAGCAGGTTCAGGAATTATTCAACTGATTCCTTTTCTTCCTGATGAGGCGGATGACGAAATAGATGACGACGGCGGCGGTCAGTATGGCCCCCATGGCAATGTTGTAATTTTTCAGGATTATACCGAGGCGGATTTTCACCATTTCCCAGTTGTTCCCCAGCATAAATCCCACCTGTATCCAGATAAAATTCCACACGGCCGCGCTCATGAGGGCCAGTCCGGCTACACGGAGTGAATTAAGTTTTGATATGCCCGATACAATGGAGACGGCGGAGCGGATGCCTGGAATGAAGCGGTTTATGGCCACAACGAAATAACCATATTTTCTGAACCATTCCTCGGCGTTTATGATGGACTGAGCCGAGAAAAAGGAATAGTTCTTTTTCATGAAAAATTCCCGTTCAAAAAATTTTCCCACCCAGAAGAGGCACATGAATCCCACGACGCTGCCTATTGTGGTGGAAAGATAAACCATAAGGTAGTTGAGGCGGCCCGTGCCAACAAGAAACGCCCCCAGGGCTGTGATGGTGTCACCGGGGATGGGTGGGAAAAGGTTTTCCACGACGGCGCTTACGAAAAGAAAAACATACAGTATGGATTCTTTCTGCGGCAGCAGGTATTGTATGAAATCGTTGATAATATTTTCCATAGACCTTCCTTGCGTAAATCTGAACGCTGCACAAGAGGCCTGCGTTCTTTTATGTATTGATCATTGATATTTCAGTAACGCCGGAGTTACCAGAAGCATACCTGAAGCGCCGGATATTTATTCGAAAGAAAATCAATAATTTTGTTACTCTCTTTATCGCGGTCAACGGGGACAAACGTGCTCACCGCGTTTCCGTCTCCGTCGGTGGCCACTGCGCGGTCTCGTATCCATCCCGACACTACAATATACCGGAGCGTACCGGCTCCGCAGCAGGCGCTGCCGGAGATGGCTTCGGCCAGCACGTAAAGGAGGGCGCCTCCTTCCAGCTCTGCGATATGCTCCTCTTTGACGATGTAATAACCGGCCGGGGACTGCACCTCGCAGCCCGGCTCTCGATGAATATGATACTTGACGGCACCGGTCATATAGAGAATATGGATATTGTTTCCCGTGAGCGTCAATTCTAATATTAAAAAAGAACTTGCTAATTTAAACATTATTTTACATAATATTTTGCAGTAATTCAAATTTGTACATATATCTGCTCCGGTTTTACCAATACCATCTTGTTTGTCGTAAAAATCATAGGAAAATGAGCGGATATTTTTTATCCCAGGCCGTATGAAAATTCTGCAGCGGGAAAAATTATTGATAGGACATACATATACTCATGAATAAAAGGATACTACCCTTTATTGCCGCCGTGATTGCCCTGGTATCGGTTTTTCTCGTGGTCCAGGTAAGAAATTCTCCCGCCACTACAGTCATGGACGATGATGGGGATTATGGTGATGGAATTTTTTCAATTGATACAGACCGTAATATAAATGATGAATTCAGGAAAGTCTACGGTGAAGGGGGCGATTCTTTTTCTCGGTGGCTGCAATCGGGACGGGACCCTTCGGTTGTTCCGGCCGTTGTTGCCGGCATTGTGCGCGATGGAACCTTCATCTTTCACAGCGGCGTTAATGCCGATCTGGATACGCCCATGGGCATTGCTTCCCTTACCAAGACCTTTACCGCAGTCCTGACCCTCAGGCTTGCTGAAGAAGGAGTACTTTCCCTTGATGATCCGGTCCGGAAATATCTTCCCGATGTGAAAATAGAACGGGAGGATCTGGGTTCCCGCAAGGTGACTATCCGAGATCTCCTGGCTCATCTTTCAGGAATGCCCACGGCCGGAGATCAGTATAGCGCTGTATCAGCGGGCAGGGAGATCATCCAGTTTCCCCGGCAGAAGAATCCGGCGGGACTCTGTTATGCGTATAACAATGCCGGGTATGTCGTGGCAAAAGCAGTCCTTGAAAGCGCGACGGGAAAACCCTATGATGGATTGTTAAAGAAATATATATTTAATCCCCTGGGCATGGATGCGACCTCGGCGAAGGGTTCCAACGGTACAGGGGGTATTGTTACTACTTTGCGGGACCTGGCAAAGTATACAACCATGCTTATCAACAGGGGCCGTTATGGAGGGAAGAGTATCCTCTCCGATACTTCCTTCCATGAAATGCTGGCGCCTCAGGTGGAACTGCCGCGGACCGAAGTCGATTATCATTATTCCCTGAGCTGGGAGGTCATCACGGTAAAGGGCAGAGTGGACAGCTATTACAAGGCCGGTCGATGGTACGGTGAGTCGTCGGCCATACAGGTTTTTCCCGCAAGGAAGATTGCTCTTGTATACCTGTGCAATCCTCCACACCATCTTACTCCGGCCTTTATGAGTTGGCGGCAGAGCCTGACGGGAAGACTCAGGAACCTGGTACGGGCTTCAGAAGGTGACCCCGGCCTCTGCACCAGTTGGCCTTCCCTGTCGGCAGAACAGATCCAGTGGTACACAGGTACCTATGAAAACATACTCACGGGGAAAAAAATAAAAATCTGGATTGAAAATGAGACACTCCTCAGTTCACTGTCAAATCCGCCCGGACAGCTCCATGCCTTCACATCCAACAGGCTTCTCATGGGACAGGGAAATGTTCTGCACAATTTTGTGTGGCAGGATAGCCGGGTTGTGGGTTTGGCGCTCACCTCGGGATATTACCGCCTTGTGCCATAACTCGAATAGCCGCAGTAATCAGTTTGTAATTCATATTTGTTTATAACAGATGTTTGTCTATGCATATTTATATGGACTGATTCGTTGTAAAAGAATATTTATGCGCCAAATTCTCCCATCCTCTTTTTCCCTTACAATATTGTAGGAATTTCCCCCTATAGCCGATCAGAGAAATCTTTGTTATATTCTTTATTGCTAAAAGGGCAGGAGTGCCCGGGAGTGTGAGATTGAATTCCATAAAGATTTCAGCAGCTTTGGGGACAATGCTGATTCCCTTCATTTATAATCCGAAACTGCCGGTAATGGATATGAATTACCTTGCCGGTTCCTATGACCACGCCGTTGTGGAGCAGGAAAAGAAGGATCACGATAAATCCATAATAGAAGAACGGGATTCCATTGACCGGTGGATGCGCGAATACGTCAATGGATCATTTATTCCATCGGCTGCGCTGGTTGTTATAAGGGATGGAGCCGTATGGCACAGGAATCTTGTCAATACTTCGGAAAAACGCCGCTACAGCGTGGCATCATTCACCAAGACTTTTACGGCCCTGGCAGCACTGCAGCTTGTTGAGCGGGGTAAAATGAGTCTCGATGAACCGGTGAACAACTACTACCCGGCGTACCTGGAAAATGATCAACTGGTTACGCGCCAGATTACCCTGAGGGATCTCCTGACCCATACATCGGGGATTGTCAATGATTTCAGCGGGCCCGGCAGGTTATATCCGTACCAACGGTATCCCGCCGGATCGCGTTTTTATTATTCCAACCAGGGCTACATCGTGGTAGGGCGCATAATCGAGCATGTTTCGGGGAAGCCCCTGTACCGTTATATTACTGAACAGTTCCTGGAGCCACTGGGGATGAAGGATTCCGTGGCGCCGGAAACCATGGTTGCATCGGGCGGTCTGCAGTGCACCATCGACGATTTGGCAAAATATGCTGCCATGATGCTGAACCGGGGAAGCACCCGATTTCATACTTTTGTCTCGGAAAAGACCTTTAATGAAATTTTCTCGAAAACACTGGATTCCCCGCCGGTGAAATTCAATGAGTATCGCGGGATTTCTTGGCGGGTATGGACTATCGATGACAGGCCCTATTCAATGAACCACGCTGCGCTCTGGGTCGGTTCCGGCGGTTGGATACAACTCTTCCCCTCTCTGGGAGTGGGATACGTTTTTATCAGCGATACGCCTGATCACGACAGCGATGAATTCAATCTTTTTTATCGTGGACTGAAAGGGCGCCTCCTGAAACTCACGGCGCTTCTCAGTGACAGTGACATGGATCCCCGGGGATTCAATCCCGGCATTCCTTTAGGAGAGGAATTGAAAGAATTTACCGGTGTTTATAAAAATAATGAAAGGAACAGGTTCATTGAGATCGGCCTTGATAAAAGGGGCGGACTCAGCGTTCGGCGTATCGAATCGGGAGAGGTCATGGATATCGTTCCCACATCGCGACTGACTTTTGTGTACATATATCCCGGGCAGAGCGAGAAGGGCCTGGCCTTTGATTTTACCTGGAAGAAGGATTCAATCGTTGGCCTGGGGGTCCTGGATGGATACTATGAGAAGATATCATTTTAGAATTTTATTCTGCACCTTCACTTCCCAGATCACTATGTCGGGAATTTTCTGATTCAGGGTATCCATGAATTGGGAAATTTTATTCCGGTCCATGAGAGTGGGATCGTTTTCCAGCCTGAATTTTGAAGAGAGGACGTACTCATTGAGTTTGCTCACGAGACGTTCTTTCAATATGTTCTGCCATTCCAGGGAGCCGCGTTTTTCGAAATAGTCATAGAAGGCGAACTTATCGGCGAAGACCGGCAGTTCAACATTTTCCACTTTCCATTTCGGGAGGCTCACCGTGGCGCCGGCACTGGTATTTCCCCGTGTCCTCTCAATGATATCCCTGATGGCGCCCGAGAGAAAAGATCGGACAGCGCTTTCATTTTCAAGAAAAACAGCCACTTCAGCCGTGTTGCTGAACTGCGGCGCCTTGATAAATTTCTCGATATATGCATCCTTGTTCATGTTATGCTGCTGCGCCCGGTCCGAGGTGCCATCGCCGTCGAGGATATCACGGATGATGAGGGAATATTCCCTCCGGAACTGCATTTTACCCGACACGGGATCCTTGGCAAGCATGCCCATGGTGCTGACGGCTTCGGCCAGCAGATCAGGCCCGGCTTTTTCAAATCCGTCCCCGGTTTGGAATTTTTGAGCAATACCGAGTATGTTCTTTTTATAGTTTTCCCTGGCTTCCATGTCCTTGAGAATTTCCGTAAGATAGGGTTCGTAGCAGTAGCCCTTTTCTTTCTGTTGAAGGACCTTGAGCAGCGTCAGTCCTGACCACAGCTTTGCGGGGTTCGTATAGTTCCTGGATCGGAAGGGGTCGGGAAAATATTTAGCGTCAAAGGTGTGATGATTGAAGCAGTGGAGAGGGTGCGTTTTATCAGCAATAAGGGCGTGATAATCCCCGGCGCACTCACCGAGCGAATTGATTTTATAAATAGGAAAGCCTAAAAGAATGCCCATTGATATCATTTCATAGGGTTTACACAGATTGGGAACCTGGAAGGTCTCAACGCTCACGGGAGGATGGGCAATTTCCCTTTTTTTATAATGGTTCATGCGCTCCGGAAGATCATTGGGTTTTGCTGTACCGGGTTCATCGCCTTCCTCGTATGTATCGAGTTGAAAATTGGTCACTGTTCGATAGTATTCCATGGCGTTGAGGCCCGAGCAATCGGCGTAAATATAGGGACGCGAATACGTATCGAGTTTTTCAAGTAGTTTGACAACGGGTATTTTTTTATCGTCAAGGATCTGTTTGATGGAGATTGTGTCGAAATTAAATCCCTCGAAGCGGCTGTGAATGATTCTGAAGATCTTTTTCTTGATGCGTTCTATGTCTATCTTTAGTATGCTGCTTTCGCTGAGGTTCAGGCCGTCCTCTGGATCGTTCTGATTGTCCCCGGAGTAAAGCAGATTCCTGATTTCTTCCAGGGGTCTGCTGAGGATATCGCCGAAGTTTGTATCAATGTATTCCTTCATCTCTACCGGGGACATTTCCAGTATGGAAAGGCCCTGCGTGGAAATCAGGTAAGTCTCGATCAGCTGTTCTTTCGTGTCTTCACGATCCATCTGGATAAAATCTACATCGTTGCAGAGATCCTCAAGGCTGAGGCGTGAATAAAAGTATTTTTCAATGAAGTCCTTGATTTCCTTTCCGTTTATGAGGTAAAAATAGAGAGGATTTTTTTTCTCAAGCAGGTTAAAGCGGTCCTGTTCGATGTCCTGTTTCAGCTGGTCCCGGAGGGAGGTGATCTTGTCCTTCAGGAGATTGACCTCCAGGTTTTTGAGGTTGAAGAGCATCGCCTTAAATTCCCGTACAAAGGATTCAGCCGAAGTCAGCATGGTCTCGAAAACAAGCTGGGAAAAATTGAACCGGGCCATGTCAAGCAGGGCTTCCACGGCCTGTTTTTCTCCCGTACCCTTTTTCTCGATGACAGCCACGAGCTTTTCCATGTCTTCGGTGGAATAGCGGGCAAGGGCGACCCTTTCCTGGTAATATTTTTTCTGGTACAACTCGAGCCTGCCCAGAAGGAGTTCGATGACGGCTTCACAGAAGAGGAAACCTTTTTGAGGATCTTTCAGGAATTTATGAATTTCCGCGGTCAGAACAGATTTCATTTTTTCCAGTTCCAGGCGGTATCGCTTTTCCATCCGGGTCAGGAGGTTGGCCTTTATTTTTTCCATTTCCTCTTTGCCGTAGTCGCGAATAATATTTTCCATGGCCGAGGTGAGGCTGCGTGTGTCCCCTTTTCCCATGGCAGCCGTGATTTTCTTTTCGTAGGAGCGAAACTCGATTTCCGCATCCATTTTATAATCGGGATACATTCGTTCAAATACAAGCCGGCAGTCGAGCCGCAGGGCACGCACGAGGCCGCGGTTGATATCTCCCAGTGTTTCAAGGAGGAGTTTGCCGTTGACGGGACGAAGGAAGGATTCCATCATCCTCATGGCCATGATCTTGTATCCGATTTCTTTCAGCTGCGGCACGGGATAGATTACCCTCGATATACCGAAGGAATTATAGGCTGCCTTGCGCTTCGATGATTCATTGAGGGGCAGATAAACCGAGGCCCTGGTGGAATCATTCACCATGCGTTCCTCAATGGCTCCGCCCACCGTTGATGCCACAAAGGTGGAGATAAACTGTCCCGTGAGTTCCTGGACCTGGTCTCTCCCCTGCAGTGAATTGCCCGACATGTTTTCTATGTCAAGAAGATAGAGCATTCCGTCATCGAAGATACGGTCCGGTACTTCAACCATGCGGCCCGAAGGATAACGGGCGCTGAAGGTGTTGCCGCTCATGAAATAATCGATCTCCTTGAGCGCCGCGTAGGCATTGGCCCTGGCATTCCTGTTGTAGACGACCCTTTTGAAGGCTGACGGAAGGACCAGGATGCCGTAGATGCGCGGTGCCGGCCAGTGGTCCTTGAAGATATCCTTTATCATGGCCGTGAGATCGAGGATCATGCCGTTGCCGGTCCCACCCACTATGGAACAGGTGATGAATATGGATATCTGCCCGCTGCGCCTGAAATGGCGGACCCTGAAGGTGAAGCGCTGTTTCTCCATCTTCGATCCGTTCACCTCAAAATAATATCCCCGCTCATCTTTAGGAAAATTTTCCATGGTGAGTTTGCCGGTTGTATGCGGACTGAGGATGGCCCGCGTTTTACCATCGGGTTCGATTGATATGAGATCATGTTCCGCTGGAATTCTATCATTGAAATAGTAGCGGTTTACACCCCTTTCGATTATAAAAGTGATATCCTCATCACGCTTATCCTCGCCCTCCTTTACATCCATAAGCTGAAAATATTTAGGATTATCGGAGAGTTCATTGAGGCGGTCCCGCTCCTTTGTCAGAGCCGTGCGGATTGCCTGTTCGTTGTAGAAAAAAGCCAGCCGCCCCAGGGGTCTGGTCTGGTTGGCGCCCTGACCGGCCCTGGTGGAAATATCATAAACATCGGGATTGGGCAGCCAGTCGAAACAGGGATCACCGGTGTATTTTCCGCGGAGGAACTCAAGGGACAGATCGGCGGGCGTGGGCGTGGCCAGGTACAGCATGCGCCTCTCTTCCTGGAGAAACTGGTCGGTAGGGAAACGGTACTTCCCGCCCCGGCCCTCAATGCTGGTTTCGATATCGGTGGTATCGATACCGATCCAGCGCATGTAGCGGTGGGCGTCCAGGGGAAGATTGGACTCGATCCACTTCTTGGCTGACAGGACTCCCTTCATGCCCGATCCCCCGACACCGATAACCAACGATTTTCTGACCGTGGGTTTTTCGTCGTTGATAACGCTCTGGATTGAACTGTGAATAGTGTCTTTAGCCATTTCGCTTTTCCGATGTGAATGGATCTACCATGGGGTACAGGCCCTCGCCTGTTGACGCACCGGTGTCATATCCGGGATATATTTTGTACAGGCGGATAAAAAAATTCTTCTCTGTCTTGGGTATTCCGGCCTTTGTTGTTATATCGTAGTCCTGTGTAAACAGGTGGAATTCGAAATATCCCGTGGTAAACTTACCTTCCTGGTTAAGACGGTCTCCCAGCCTGAAGCGTATGGGTGTTTTTGCCGGCAATGCGGGGAATGTGGGCTCCCCTGTTTCATCGGGTTGGTTTTTTATGTAGATGCGCTCCCGTGAACCCATTTCTCTGAAGCCTTCAAGGCCGGGATAGTAAACGAGAACTTTCCCATCGCGTCGGAGGTCGATCTGATATTCCTCCCATATTTTGTCGGGCAGGTTGTAGATGTCGCGCTCCCGTGAGTTCTCTATGATGCGGATAAAAAGAGAAAGATGATCGTCGATAATTTCCGTTGAATAGGTTTTTATCTGTCCCTGGCGCTGACCGATACTGATGGTTTTCTCCATAACATTTTCATTGGCCAGGGAATACTTGAAGATGAGACCGGGATCAGGCAGTTCCTTGGGCGTCACACCCGGGCCCGATGAACCCCCCGGTGCTCCCCTTGCTCCGGTAGTGACTTTCCGGTCACCTTTCTTCTTTTTTCCGAGCGACAAGCGCGGCGTTTTTCCATGCCTGAAGCCGACGATCTGGAGCCTTTGGAGGATCACAATGATAACAAGAAGTACGATTATAATTGCAAGTCCCCACACAACGATCTGGTATGTGTCAACTTCCTGCTCAAGCTGGTAAACGCGAGGATCAATCTGTGAGGGCAGTAAATTCAGAAGATGTTTGAGCATCATATTCCTCCGCGATGAGTAATTTTATGTGCACCGGGTCTCTGTGGTTCCGGAGGCCAGGGTCATGAATGAGGCTACAAATGGACGCCATGGACAAAGGAATCGGACGATCCGAAATAAATGACACGGTCTATGACCAGGGGCCTTCCATTGATATTGCCGTCGGTTTTAAAAGTAAATACGGGGCTGCCGGTAGTTCTGTTCAGGGCATAGAGCATGTTGTCTTCAGATCCGAAATACACCCTGTCCTGGTCCACCAGGGCCTCGCTGCGGATCTTTCCTCTCCCCTGAAAGGACCAGACCTGTTTTCCCATGGCATTGATACAGTAGAATTTGCCGTTATCGGCGCCAAAATAGAAGTATTCGTCATTTCCCTGTACCGCCGAGACAATAGGGCTCAGTATCCGGGAACGGACTACGAAATTCCACCGGAACTCACCGCTGGTCCTGTCCAGTGCATATATGAAGCCGTCGATGGTGGGCACCAGGACCAGATTTTTCATAGAGGATACACATGCCTTTGTACGTGCCGCATCGGATAATTTGTAACTCCATAATTTTGATATCTTGTTTCCACCGTAGTCGAAGGCATTAATCTGTTTGTCTTCCGATGCAATAAAAATGATCCCGCTGTCGATTCTGGGAGTGGAGACTATTCCCTCCAGTTCGTATTTCCACAGGAGTTTCCCGATGGATTTATTGCTTTCATCCTGGTAATAGGCCTCAAAGCAGAAGAGACCCCGAAGGGTGGCAATGATGAGGAGCTTTCCCGTTGTAAGCGGTTCCGTGAGTATGCCCTTATTGAATTTTTTCTGCCAGAGAATTTTCGGTTTCACCTCCTTTGAGCTGGAGGATATGTCTGTTTTTATGGCATAGGCAATCCCTTCCTGGGTAGTGCAGTAAATGATACCGTTTTGGTAAGACGGGGTATTGATAATGGACCCCTGTATCTTCATCCGGGAAAGAACAGTAAAGGTCTGTTCTGTAGGCCGCAGTATATATATCTCGCCGCTTTTGTTTCCCACGAGAAGGGCCGGGCCTGAATCGCCATTGTTAACAATCTCAATACCGGAAACAATGGGCCCCCCGGTTTTTATCTGACAAAATTCCTGGCCTGAATCATTGGTAACTGTACTTTCCCGGGATTGCAGGTCGCTCAGGGTATCGGAACCGCTTTCGACGCGTCCCGATGAAAAGCTCTCATTGATGGAGAGGTTTTTTACCGGATCGAAGGCCTTCAGGGGCTTGAGATAGGGATTGGCGTTCATGTTGTTATGGCATCCTTTTCCTGTACTATATAACCAGGATGTTCTGGGCATATGTATATTGATTTGTATATCATCGGCAGGGAAATGTCAATTATTCTTTTTCCCCTTTATTCACAGAGCCGGTGTAAGGGCTGGATAGATCGTCGTGGTCAGAATTCTATTCTGTTTCTTCCGTTTTGTTTGGCGAGATAGAGTTTTCGATCCGCATCGCCGATAAGTTCTTTCTCTTCCCGGTGTATCGATATATCGAATTGCGCCACGCCGAAACTGGCCGTTATGGAATGGGTTGTTCCGCTAAAATTGAAGGTATGCCTCTCAAGTACATCTTTGATGCGCCGGATAACCTCAACGGCGTGCTGAAGGCCCGTGTCTGGAAGGATGAGCAGGAATTCCTCTCCGCCATAGCGTGAGATGATGTCGCATTTGCGTAATTTTTCCGAGAAAAGACCGCCCATGAAGCCCAGAACCTGGTCCCCGGCCTGATGGCCAAAGCTATCGTTGACTTTTTTAAAATGATCAACGTCGGCCATGACGGCACACAGGGGCTGCCTGGTTCTTTCAACACGGTCAATTTCCTTCCGCAGAAGTATCTCTCCCTGTTTATGATTGAAGAGATGTGTCAGGCTGTCGTGCGTGGCCTTGATATATAGTTCCCTTACTAAAAAAATAATCTCAAGGGCGATATTGAGCTGGGTGGAATAATCCCCGATATGCTCCATCTCCACGGACTTGGCCGTGCGGTCCGTGCCTATATGGAAGCAGCATTCGTACTGGTGATGTCCTTTCAGTACGGGTATGGCGACGATGCTTTTAAGATTCAGATTATCAATGATGGCCTGTGCTGAATTAATGTCAGAATCAAAATATATGGCGGCCATTTCATACAGTTCTTTGTCGCAGAAGATGTAATGATTGAGAAAGTTATCATTGCCTTTGTACAGGCGCTTCATGGCCTCTATGGCTGAGTCATTGTCCAGGGGGATGTTGTTGCCGGTCAGGGCTTCCCGGGATGACCGTGGCAGAGAATCAACAATGTAAAAGAATTCATTGAACTGCCGGTCGAAAATGCTCAGGACCACACCCATGGCGTCAAAACGCTCAACTATATGATCACAGATGCCCCGTATGGAATCGGACCAGTCCCCATCGATCATCTGCAGGAGCTGGTTAAAAAGCCCCAGATCGGCGCCCATGGATGATGAATCCTGGAACGGGAGGATATTTTTTGATTTCTGGATTGCGGGATCTGTCATGATTATACCTCAAAAGTGCAATTATTGCATTAATCTACACAAGTATGGAACTTCGTCAAGCATTTACCGGGTTATGCGGACATAATGAATCTATGAATTCAAACAGTGTTTTGTTGTTCTTGACATGGATAAAACGGCAGGGTATACTTATGGTGAAATGGCCGTGGTGTGATAATTTTATGAAAAAGATTTTTCTCAAGCGCTGTTTTAACAAGATATTGCTGCCGGTAATGTTATGCATCTCCATTACGGGATGTTTTAATATGGCAGTCACACCAGAGCCGCCACGGGCAATTGACGGAGTGCTTGATCTGACACGGTGGAATTTTCATGATGACGGCCTTGTGGACCTGGCGGGAGAGTGGGATTTTTACTGGAATGAATTCATCAACCCTCATGAATTTTTAATGAAGAATCGGGCGAAAGTGAAGAACCTGGTGACTGTTCCGGGAAAATGGAATAACTATTTACTCCAGGGGGAAAAGCTGTCAGGATATGGTTATGCCACGTACCATCTGAAAATACTTCTTCCCGATGGTCAGGGGAAATCATCCGATGTTCCCCGGGCATTAGCCTTAAAAATCCCCATAATTAACACCGCATGCTCCCTTTTTATAAACGGTACGGAACTATATAAGGCGGGTGTTCCCGGAATAGAAAAAAACCTTTCAACCCCGGGCCATCTTCCGGGGATTGTTGGTTTTATTCCGACGGGAAAAGACATTGACCTGGTTTTGCATGTTTCCAATTACCATTACCGAATCGGCGGCGTATGGCTTTCGATTAAGATTGGTGACGAAAGGGAGGTGAGAGAAGCACGGGAACGGATAATAGCCTTTACCCTTTTTCTTTTCGGAAGCATTTTTATCATGGCCCTCTATCATCTGGGTCTTTATCTGGTAAGGAGGAAGGACGCTTCCCCGCTCTATTTTGGACTATTTTGCCTTTTTATAGCTGTATTTACGTTTTCCATGGGAGAACGATATGTTTTAAAAATGATACCAGGCATGAATTGGTATCATATTAACCGTATGCAGTTTTTATCCCACTATGCATCGCTTCCGTTTATTCTGCTTTTTATTCATTCTCTCTATCCGGCTGAATTTTCCATGAAAATATTGCGTGTGCTTATAACGGTCTGTGGTTTATTCGTCGCTCTTGTCATAGTTACTCCTGCAACAGTGTATTCGACTTCTCTCAGGATTTTTCATGTTATTACGGTGATTGGTTGCATACAGATATTTTATGTGCTTATACGGGCCTTTAATAAAGGCCGTCATGGCGCCGGTGTTTTTCTTGCAGGTTTTATATTTCTTTTTACGGCCATCATCATTGATATTATCGCCAGTTTTGGTGTAATCTTTTTCAGTATTGACATGGTACCCTTTGGTCTTTTCATTTTTATTTTTTCACAAGCCTACCTGTTATCTCACCGATTTACTCTTTCTCTGAACTCGGAAGAAAATCTTTCAAATGAGCTGCAACAGAAGAATCTTCAACTGGACAAGGATATAGAAGAAAGGAAAAAAGTGGAAAAAGAACTGCTGTCCACAAAAAATTTCATGAAGACCATACTGGATTCACTTTCTTCTATGCTTATCACTGTCGATAATTATGGATCGATCATGCACTGGAACAGTATCGCGGAAAAAATAACCGGTATTGCCGAGGCTGATGCACTCTCGAAGAAAATATGGCACATAATCCCATTTCTTCTTCATCATGAATCGGACTTAAGAGAAATGATACTTTCAAAAAAACCGCATAACCTGTATATCAAGAATAGTGATGCGGAAAAAGTCACCATGTATACTCTTCTTGTAAGTCCCTTCATATTCAGCGGCCTCGACGGGGCAGTAATCCGTATTGATGATGTGACGGAAAGCATGAAGAAGGATGAACAACTCAGGCAGGCGCAGAAGATGGAAAGCGTTGGGACCCTGGCCGGCGGCCTTGCTCATGATTTCAACAATATTCTGGGCGGAATTTCGGGAGCCATATCGCTGCTCAAGATTCATTTTGGCAGGATGCATATCGACAGCGATGAAGTGAGTGAATTGTTCGAGATCATAAAAACAGCATCGGTGCGTGCCCGTGATATGGTATTACAACTGCTGACATTGTCGAGAAAATATGAGTTTTCCTTTACATCGGTGGATATTAATGATACGGTCAGGCATGTGGTCAGGATATGCCGCAATACCTTTGACAAATCAATAGAAATCAAGATGCATCAGTATGATGGTCGTGCTATGGTAAAAGCAGATCCGGTCCTGCTGGAGCAGGTCGTACTGAATCTCTGTATAAATGCCTCCCATGCCATGACTATTATGCGGGAGGAAGGAGATATATACGGGGGTACTCTCACAATCAGCATTGACCGTATATATGCAGATTTGCGATTCAGGGATGCTCACCCTGAATCACGGGAAGGCGAATACTGGGTCATTACCCACCGGGATACGGGTGTAGGGATCGACCAGAAACTTCTGACAAAAATATTTGATCCTTTTTTCACGACAAAGAAGAAAGAGAAAGGGAGCGGCCTTGGCCTATCAATGGCTTATAATATAATACAACAACATGAGGGTTTCATTGATGTGTATTCGGAGCCGGGTGTTGGGTCCTCGTTTGTAATATTATTACCTGTATTGGAAAGCCAGTGCGGCGAGGTTTCTGTAACTCTTAATTCGGAAGTTGTTGTCGAGGGAAGCGGCCTGATTCTCATTATTGATGACGAAGAGATAATGAGAAAGACCGGTGCCGGCATTCTCATGGAATGCGGTTATGAAGTGATTACTGCTTCTGACGGGATTGAGGGGCTCCAAATGTTTATTGAGAAA
The DNA here is from genome assembly GCA_002839375.1 of Spirochaetae bacterium HGW-Spirochaetae-1. Taxonomy (NCBI): domain Bacteria; kingdom Pseudomonadati; phylum Spirochaetota; species Spirochaetae bacterium HGW-Spirochaetae-1. The sequence goes on from PGXY01000001.1 coordinate 257,629, forward strand.
AAGGGGGAGATAAAAGCTGTCCTGCTGGATATGATAATGCCAAAGATGTCCGGAAGGGAAGCTTTTGTGGAAATAAAAAAAATCAGTCCGCGTGTATCAGTGATTATCTCATCCGGTTTCAGGATGGATGAACGCGTCAACGAAATACTGGAAATGGGGGCAAATGGATTCATTCAGAAACCCTATTCGATAGTCGAATTATCAAAAATCATTGCTCAGGCGTGTCGTATTTGATTTTTCCCATGCAATGAGTTGAAACTGCGTAATAATTTTTGCTTCATGGCCATAAAATAAAAAAGGCCGTCCTTTTTCAAGGACGGCCTTTATATGTTGGTTGAGAAAGTGATTCGTAATTATTTGCCCTGGGCTACTTTTGCGCCGTCGATCAGTACATCAACAACTGATGGGTCGGCAAGAGTAGAAGTGTCGCCCATTCCGCTCTTTTCGAATTCACCAGCGGCAACCTTTTTGAGGATACGTCGCATGATTTTTCCTGAACGGGTTTTGGGAAGAGCGTCTGCCCACTGGATGATGTCGGGAGTGGCGATGGGGCCGATCTCCTTTCTAACAGTAGCGACAAGCTCTTTTTTCAGCTCTTCAGTTTTTTCTACGCCTGAGTTCAGTGTTACGAAGGCATAGATGGACTGACCCTTGATGGGGTGCGGATATCCAACAACGGCAGATTCAGCAACTTTCGGGTGTGATACGAGTGCGGATTCAACTTCCGCGGTACCCATACGGTGACCGGAAACGTTGATAACGTCGTCAACACGACCGGTAATCTGATAGTAGCCGTCTTTGTCTCTGCGGCAGCCGTCACCGGTGAAGTACATTCCTTTGAACTGTGAGAAATAGTTGGTATAGAAACGATCGGGATCTCCGTATACGGTTCTCATCTGGCCAGGCCATGATTGCCTGATGCAGAGGTTACCGGAGATTTGATCGCCTTTTTTCCAGGGAATCTCCTTTCCTTCGTCGTCAACGATCACGGGATCGCAGCCAAAGAAGGGAACGGTAGCCATGGCAGGTTTGATATCAATACATCCGGGAAGCGGAGTAATAAGGATACCACCTGTCTCTGTCTGCCACCAGGTGTCCACGATGGGGCACTCGCCGCGGCCGATCTTGTTGTAATACCAGTTCCATGCTTCGGGGTTGAGGGGCTCGCCAACAGATCCGAGGAGCTGCAGTGATTTAATGTTGTGCTTGTCAACCCAAGAATCGCCTTCTTTCGCGATAGCGCGGATGGCGGTAGGAGCGGTATAGAAAATGTCAACCTTGTGTTTTTCAACTACTGCCCAGAAACGGCCGAAATCGGGATATGAAGGAACACCTTCAAACATGATCGAGGTTGCTCCGTTTGCCAGAGGACCGTAAACGATGTAGGTATGTCCTGTTACCCAGCCTATGTCAGCTGTACACCAGTAGATGTCACCATCATGATAATCGAAAATCATTTTGTGGGTGAAAGCAGCGTATGTCAGGTAGCCGCCGGTGGTGTGCATTACACCCTTAGGCTTGCCTGTCGAACCTGATGTGTAAAGGATGAATAGAGGATCTTCCGCATCCATTTCTTCTGCGGGGCAATCGGCGCTAACCGCTGCCATCTCTGTTTCATACCACTTGTCAATTTTGTCGTTCCAGTCGCACTGGATTTTGTCGCCTACACGTTTAACAACGATGTGCAGGTTGACTTTGGGACATTCCGCGATGGCTTTGTCAGAATTGGCTTTCTGAGGAACAGCTTTTGCTCCGCGGAAAGTTCCGTCGCAGGAAACGATAACACGGCTGTCGCAGTCATTAACACGGTCCCTGAGGGCTTCAGCGGAAAAACCGCCGAATACTACGGAGTGAATTGCGCCGATTCGGGTACAGGCAAGAATACCTATTGCCAGTTCGGGAATCATGGGCAGATAGAACGTAACACGATCGCCTTTTTTAACGCCGTATTTTTTGAGGACGTTAGCAAATTTACATACTTCAGTATGAAGCTGCTTGTAGGTGAATTTTTTGGTTTCGCTGGGCTCGTTGCCTTCCCAGATGATGGCAACCTGGTCGCCGCGTTTTTCCAGGTGTCTGTCAAGACAGTTGTAGGAAACGTTTACTTTGGCGTTTACGAACCATTTTACCCAGAGGTTGTCTTTAGAATCGCCATAGCTGCAATCCATAACCTTGTCCCATTTTTTGAACCAGGTGATGTATTCCTCGGCAATTTTTCCCCAGAAAACTTCGGGTTGTTCAACAGATTCTTTCCACATTTTGTCATACTGTTCACGGCTATTTACATAAGCCTTTTTTCTAAACGAGTCTGGAACGGGATAGATATCCTTAAGTTTAACTTCTCCCATCTGATACCTCCGAAAAGATTTTGATAGAGTTTATATACGTGGCAATTGCCGGCGAAATAGAAAATGAAACGGAATTTCAGGCAATTCCCGTAGTATCCTGTCAAGCCGGGGCCGGTGCAATGTCTGTACCGGTTCCCCAAATGATTAAGACATTGTAATTGTATAACGGCGCGATGTTTGTCTGTTGTTAAATAAAAAGGAATATCAGATGATATTCCTTACCGCAATACAATGGATTTATCAGTATTAATATCTGCATACATGTCTCTGGAGGAACAATCAGAGACATTCACCTGTTCTGTTTCAGCATGGGCAGAAACGTATATTGGTTTTGCATGTATTTTTATATCTGACATATATTTTAAAACGTAAATCTATTAAAAATTTTATAGCAAAAACATAATTTAATTTTTAGTTTTGATAGCTATACGGTTTGACAATACTAAAAAATAGAAAATTAATACAAGCATTTTTTCATAGCGGCCGAATTAATTGTTTCGATACGTGTAATTCCGCCACGATAATTAATATTGGTTTTTCCGATGAGGATTCGGGTTAAAATGTTTTATTAAAGCCCATGAGTATCTTCCATTTTCGTTTCAAATCATCGGGAACAGCATCTTCTTTGACCTCCATCATGGGAAGCACAAAGCTAATATATCCTGAAACATACTCCCTGATATTGAATTTTATGGCCAGAATCATGTCCGATGCTGTAATTTTGTCGTTCCGTTCTATCCAGTCCGTGGATCCAATGCCCGTGGTAGATATTTTGTAGTTGCTTCCCGGCATGTGAAGGAGGTTGAACTTGAGCTGAGCCTTTAAGTAATCAAAAATAGTGTATTCCGCGCCCAGCAGAAAGGAGAAGGATATACCGTCTTCAATAATTAATCTTGTGGTAGAGCTGCTTTCAATGACCGCTTCGGAATAGTAGGTGAAGCCGAAATTGGCAAAAAACCGGAAAGGCAGCCTGGTAACGGAATCGGGCAGTTTATACGACACTGATTCAAGCAGGGAATAGGTGAATGCGCCGTAGCCCGTGGGTACCACGTATGACCCGTCCTGCGCCATGGGGTCTCCTGTAGGGAAGGTCATTTTTATTGAAGTAGTGCTGTCCAGAATTTTCATGATATTGAAAAAAAATGAAACATCCATCATGGTGTCGCCATAACCCCTTTTATGGTAGTCGGATCCTGAGTAGGTGAGCGTCCGGAATATATAGGGGAGCGTAAAGCCGATCTGGCAGAAGTCGGCAAGCGAATATTCCATGCCGAGGAACAGGATCATGAAATATGGCGAGTACATGTAGGTCGTATCAATGTTGAGGCCGCCCATGGGCTGTATCCCCGAAGCATCGTCAATGATGGTATTTTCCAGCATAATGGTGTCGCTGCTGTAGATGCGTGCGTCGCTTCCGCCTTCGTAGGACAGGGGTGATTGGAGATACTGAGCCCGGGCGGATTGAGAAGATGCACACACGATAATGCAGGGAAGGACTATGGTGTATATAATGACATGCTTGATATGTTTCATTGATCTGATTTCTCTTGATTGAAATTAATTAAACAGGATACAGCGAATGCTGTTTCATGGTAACTTCTGCATCATCACTAATATATAGTCAATTGCAAAATAAGAGTTTGAAGAGTTTTTTGCAGGGAGATCGGACTCCGGTGCCACTGCCGGAGGCCGGGAATCGATGAATCACCCGGAGTGTAACTTTTTAAAACGATAAAAAATTATAAACTCCTCACAGGGGTGGCGGCCTTCGGTGTATGGGCGGCTTGATTATCTTCGCCGGGGTGCACTTTTTGCGGCTCTGTATCTTATGCAACCGGGGGTGTCAGGAAAAAATCCAATGAATAAAGCGTTCGATTTTTTCCCGGTGCGGAAAGACCTCGGGGTGAGTTCCGGCAAAGAGAGATACATAGATGGTTATTCCCACTCCCATGACGATTGTGAGAGGTATTTCCAGATTGCCGCCGAAATGTCCTTTCATCCAGGCAAATGATTGATTAAAGGGGAGGGCCATAATGCTCAGAATAATAAAGGAACCCACGGCAAGCCATTTGAAATTGGACATGGTGTGGGAGTAGTTCTCTTCAAGTTTGAAAATGCGGTTCATGACCGATTCGCTGATATCTCTGTCCATGCGGAAGGGCGATGTTTCTTGGAAATAGTCCATGGTGTCGCTGAGCAGCCTGATGTCATTTCTGCATCGCCTGCAGAAAATGAGGTGCATTCTCAGCATGATGGGAAGATGTGTGTAGTCATCCTGCTCAAGATATTTTTCCATCGTTTTTTCACATTTCATCATATTCCTCCGCAATAGTCCCCTTTAAACCATTATGCAATATTTTCTTCGCCCTGAATACATTGGATTTTATTGTATTTACGGGAATTTGTGTTATTTCACTTATTTCGGCATAACTCATTCCCATAAAAAAATAAAAATCCACACAAATTCTGTACTGCTTCGGCAATTCCCTGATAGCATTTTTGAGAATCTTCCTGATCTCTGTCTCGATGTGAGAACCTTCAGGATTTTTCTCCTTTGAAACCAGGTCGATATTCTCCAGGTCACGAATATCTTTCCTTGCTTTGACTTTATTGATTCCCATATTGTAAGCCAGCTTATACAGCCAGAAACGGAAGGGCGACAATCCCTTGAACATTGAAAGTTTCTGGTAAGCCTGTATAAATACTTCCTGCGCAAAGTCATAGGAATCATCCTCATTTCTGAGGAAACGCATACCGATGTTAAAGACCTGTTTCTGGTATCTGTTTACAAGTATTCTGAAAATATTTGTATTTCCCTGCAGGACCTCTTTTACTATATGCTCATCAGTGCTCTGATCATGTTTCATTGCTGTTTTTCAACAGTGTTATTCTTAAAACAAAAAAGATAATCAGACAGACACCTATGGAAAGTGGTATCAGTCCGCTGAGAACACCGTAGCTGAACCCATCTTTAACAAGAAAGAAAATTACAAGGCTTATACCAACCCCGAAAAGCATAAGACCTGAAAATATGCTGAACGAATCAATATCAAAATCCTTCTTTTTCAGCATGTTTTTTTCTATCATAAGCATTCTTTGCTGGTGATTCCAGTACAGATAAAAAAAGATAACGGTACTCCCCATGACAATTCCCACAATGGGGATAATTGAAACGAGTACCTGTACAACTGTTGGAGGAACGACTTCCATTATAAACTCCTGATGATAAAATTTCCCGATGCATCGTGATAATTATCCATGTAACATCCGTTACCGATTGTCAATAATTAATTGTATGGTTAAAAATACCGGTTTCTGCTTGCTGCAGCGGGTTGTTGTATCAATAGTTTTGAAGGGCTTCCATGAGCTGAAAACCGAAAATACCGCTGATGAGTAGAACCAATGCAATAATAATGAATGTCATGGGGGTTCTCCTTGTTATTTTTATAATTTTTTAAATAGGGTAATATATCTATGATCTCAAGACGTTATAAACGCATAATTCATACCAAAAGACAGGACATACCCTGAAAGGGTTGCAAATAATTTAAAAAAGATGATTATAAAAAAAATACCTGTTTTAAGAAAAAGCTGATGGCTTAAAAGAATTGACACATATATACTGGATTGCATGCTATTTAAAATTTTTAAAAAGGGAAGAGGATGGTATCTGGTGGTATCCGCGGTCTTCAAAACCGTAGGCTGTAATTTATTGCAGCGGCAGGTTCGATTCCTGCCCCTTCCGCATATACGTTATTATTCCTGAATACGGAGGATGTTGTCAAATGCTCTCCTCCTCCGTGGAATTATTTTTCCATTCCTTTCATGTTAGAGTGCCGGCTGGATTACAATGGATATGAATAAGGATATACTGAGAAACATCCCCCAGGTGGAAAAACTGCTGCAAGACGAGACGATCGCTTGTTTTCATGATACCCTGGGCCATGGCACCGTGGTGAAAATCATCCGTGGTGTTATCGATGATTTCAGGAGAAGTATAGCCGGGGGTGAAAATCCAGGCCTGGACAGACTGGCGGACCAAATTGTTCATGCCTGCCGGCGTGTGTCACAGGAAAGGCTTCAGCGGGTCATTAACTGTTCAGGGGTCATTATCCATACCAACCTGGGCCGGTCTCCTTTGGGCGTAGATATTTTCGAAAAAATGGGAAAGACATTATCGGGGTATTGCAACCTGGAGTTTCATATCCCCACACAGCGGAGGGGCAAGCGGGGTGGTTTTGCCGAGTCGCTGCTTTGCGATCTTACCGGTGCCGAGGACGCCCTGATAGTCAACAATAATGCCTCAAGTGTTTTTCTCATGCTTAATGAATTCAGCCGCGGTAAAGAGGTCATCGTATCCCGGGGAGAGCTCATCCAGATCGGCGGCGGGTTCCGGATTCCCGATATAATGCACCAGTCGGGAGCGCATCTTGTGGAGGTAGGAACCACTAATATCACCGAGTTGGATGATTTCCGCCATGCCGTGACGGAGAGGACCTCCATGATATTTTCGGCGCACCAGTCAAATTATCGCATCCAGGGCTTCACGGATGCCCCTTCCCTGAAGGAACTGGCCACGCTGAAAAGCGATTCCGTTATTTTTGCGCGCGACCTGGGAAGCGGGAACCTGGTTTCCCATGACGGGCTGCCGCAGCCTTTTGAATCCACGATTTCCCACGAGCTGAAGCAGGGTGCTGACCTTATTTGTTTCAGCGGTGACAAACTGCTGGGTGGATGCCAGGCAGGGATAATAATCGGTCGAAAAGATCTTATCGGAAAACTGAAAAAAAACCCACTCATGCGTATGCTTCGCGTGGACAAGATAACCTATTTCATCCTCCAGGAAACCCTGCTGGAATACGAGAAGGGAACGCAGGAGGGCATTCCCCTCTGGAACATCATTCATCAAAATGTGAAAACCATATCAGCCCGAGCCTCATCAATTTTGCGTAAAGTCAAAAATTCCCGTAAAAGCGAATATTGCAGAAAAACAGCTACCAGGGCCACCTTCGGAGGTGGAGCGCTGCCCACCATGGAAATAGTCAGCACGGGCATAAGTATCGATGTCCCGATGATGAAACCCGACGATGTAGCTGCTTTTTTCCTGGAAGGGAAGGTTCCTATTCTCGGTACGGTTACGGACGGCCGCTTTATGCTCGATGTTATGACCGTTTTTGACCGCGATACGGACCTCATAGCCGGGCGCATTGACGATCTTCTCAGTAGTAAAGTTGAGTCCTGACATGTATATCGTAGGAACATCGGGACATATCGATCACGGCAAAACATCGCTCATCAGGGCGCTTACGGGAACGGACTGCGACAGGCTTCCGGAAGAGAAGGAACGGGAGATGACCATCGATATCGGTTTCGCCAGCATCGACTATCCCCGCTTCGGCACCGTGAGTATCATAGACGTGCCGGGGCACGAACGTTTCATCCGGAACATGGTGGTGGGCGCCTGGGGCATCGACCTGGCCCTTCTCGTGGTGGCCGTTGATGACGGCTGGATGCCCCAGACCGAGGACCATTTCAGGGTCCTGCAGCTTTTGGGAGTGGAACGCCTCATCGCCGTTCTCAATAAGACCGACATCGCCGATGAAGAAATGATCAGCTTCGTGGAAGAGGAGGTACGTGAAAAGCTCGAAGCAACGCGTTTTGCCGGTTCCGATGTCATGAAGGTGTCGTCAAAAACGGGGACGGGCATAGAGGAACTGCGCGAGGCCATTGTGGTCAATCTCCGCAAGCTTACCAAAGCCTCCAATGCCAGCAAGCCCTATCTTTTTATAGACCGCGTTTTCGCCTCCAAGGGCTATGGCACGGTTATAACCGGTACCCTGAAAAACGGCATCTTCCAGGAGGATGAAACAGTACAGATACTTCCCGTTAAAAAAGAGGCCCGCATAAAAAGAATCGAGAGCCATTACACGGCCCTGCAGGAGGGGAATCCCTCGCAGCGCACGGCCCTGAACCTTTCGGGGATATCCGTGGATGAAGTGAAACGGGGATACGTGGTGGTGCGCGATAATTTTTTTACCGGTTCCAATGACATCATTGCCGGCATCCAGCTTCTTGATACAAAGAAGGAAATAAAAAACAACCTGGGAATAGAGGTGCTTATCGGCACCACGGCCGTAAAGGGGAAGATGATACTCCTTGACGAAGTGGACAGCATGGAATTTCCCGCCCGGATCAAACTCGAGGAGCCATGGTTTACCTATCCGGGACAGCCCTTTGTCATGACCAGCCCGGGAGGGCACCGCATTATCGGCGGGGGGAGGGTTCTCCTGCCCGAGTTCCACAGCCGGAATCAGAAAAAGCTGGTAAAGGGCGCTGTTGCTGATTTTGCAAACTGGAACCGCGATAGAATAGTTGAGTTCATTTTTTCAGTATATCAGTGGATGAAACGTGAAACGGCCTATGCCCTTTTCCCCGAAAGCCGGAAGAGTCTTGATAAAGTTATTCAGAGTCTGGCGGAAAAAGGCACCATCCAGGTATTGAATGACTATATCGTTCTTACCGATTATTGCAACAGCTCCATTAGTCTCGCCGTTGATGTCATTAATAAGGGCGTGGGCCTGAATCTTGCGGAAATATCCCATGGCGCTTCGCTGAATCCGGAATTCGCCCGTCTCATCATGCCCATAATTTTGATGAACCATACCGTGATAGAGAAGGACGGCCGATATTTTGCCGGAGATGCCATAACCGAGGATGCTCTTTCGGTGGGGAAAAAAAAGATACTTCAGCAGCTTCTCCAGGAAGGAGCCGGCGGCATGGAACTGGATAAGCTGAAGGATGATGTCGTGAAAAAGGACGTCCGCGATCTCGTCAAACTGGGATTTATCGTGAGTCTCGACGGAAATATCCTCTATCACCACCAGGTCTATGAAGACCTGAAGGGGAAGATCATGTCCCTCTTTGACGACCGGGAAAAGATTATGGTCACCGATGCCAAGGATGCCACGGGAGGTCTTTCACGGAAATATATTATCCCCCTGCTCAACCGCGTTGAGAACGATGGTCTTATCAAGCGGCTGGGTGATTTCAGGATCAAGGTATGATACTGGGATTTGATATAGGCAATACCAGCACGGTAATGGGTCTTTATCGAGACGAGTCGCCCCGTCCCGATGAAACATTCCGTTTCGATACGGATAAACGAACTTCCACGTCAAAGCTGGCCGGTGAGATCCGGCGGCTCCTGGGACCCCGTGAAGGCGGGAATATTTCGGAGATAAACGGCTTTTCATATTCAAGCGTGGTGCCTGAAATAAATTCCGTTTATGATGAGGCGGCACGCCTGCTGTTTAACCTTGAGGCCATGGGAATCAGTCACCTTAGCAATCTGGCAATTACCCTGCGGTATAAGGATCTTTCACAGCTCGGTGTGGATCGTATTGTCAATGCCGAGAGCGCTTTCAGGGAATACGGGGCTCCCTGCATTATTGTAGATATCGGTACCGCAGCAACCTTCTGCGTGCTTCTCGAGGGCGGGATTTTTGACGGAGGCCTTATTGCCCCGGGAATCAACACCACGATAAAAGCCCTGTCACAATACGCCTCCAACCTGCCTCCAGTTACCTTTGAAAAGCCCGATCGCCTCGTGGCTCAAGATACGGTCAATGCCATTAAATCGGGTTTTTTCTACGGATGGATATCGCTGGTTTCGGGAATAATCACATTGATTGAAAAACAGTATGATATGCAATTCAAAATCATATTTACGGGAGGACTATCCGCTCTTGTAGCGGAACATCTGGATCGGGAAGTCATGGTTGACCGTGATCTAACCATGAAGGGTATTAAATATATTTACGATTTGAACAGGCTGTAAATATACACATAATTATAATAATGAACACATAACACGTAAAAATCAAAGCCATATTTTTTACAGAAGCTATATGTCAAGTTAAAATTAATGACTTATCCACAAAGTTATCCACACTATCAACATATAAACAATGCTGGTACATTAATTTCCTCAATTAATTTCCCGAATAACAGAAGCGTTATACTTCCGGAATGACTGAATCAGGCTTTTGTCGTCCTGTTATGAGACATAAAATAGTAAGTCCTGATTCATTCAGGAGATAGAATACTAAAAAATGCATATAGACCTGAATGATAGCATAACGGTAATTTTTTTTCAGGTAATAATATTTATGCAGACAAATAAAATTTTCTGTCAAAATTTAGATATTGTTAATAACTTTTCAAGGGGATGAATTTTTTTTTCATTGGCATATCTCATCCATTTTCTTTAACCGGGCATGATGAAAAGTTAATTGACGTCCCCTGATGGTTTTGTTAGTCACAAATAATCTTTTTCTGTGTATATTGGTAATTGTTTCTATATTATCATCATTATTATCGCGATGCGCCTGAAGAGGCGCAGATACAGTTTAATAGTATGTTTAAAATGGAGGATGGAATGAAAATTGCTATTGGGTCCGATCATGCCGGTGTACGTTTAAAAAAGGCCATAATGGACCATTTTGCCGATATAGAGTTTGAGGACGTGGGAACCTATACCGAGGAATCCTGTGATTATCCCGATTTTGCGTCGGAGGTGGGATTCCGGGTCCGGGACAGCAAGGTAGATGGAGGAATAGTCATCTGCGGTACAGGTATAGGTGTTTCCATCGCGGTGAATAAAATAAGGGGTGTCAGAGCAGCCCTCTGCTTCAACGGGTTTATGGCGGAGATGACGAAGCGGCATAATAATGCCAATGTCATAGCCCTGGGGGCGCGGGTCATTGGAGAGGATCTGGCTTTTGAAATTGTGAAGCGCTGGCTCGAGGCTCCCTTTGAGGGGGGGCGTCACATGCGCAGGGTGGATAAAATTGCCGCCCTGGAAGAAAGCGAGGGATGCAGGTAGCGGGAATATCATTATGAGGAGACAGCGGACAGCCGATGAAAAATACTAAAATAAAATTCATACAGGGCGGAATCATTTTTTCCACACTGCTGCTGTTATTTCCCATACAGGATACATCCTCGTCCATCGTATTCGGACCGGTTCCGGCAAAGAATCTCTATAATGTGACCATGAAAAAAGACAAGACGGGTACCAACCGGTATCTTGTGTCGGACCTGACCTATGAAAAGGACAGGATTACTGAAAAAGTGGACAATGTCCTTTCCTTCAACAAGCCCGCCGGCAGACTCCTGCAGGATGATACGGCACGATATAAAATACGCTACGCCGATTATATATCGGTAAAAAACAAAGGTGAACTGGGTGGAGGCTGCGCCCAGTTTTTCAGGGAAAGCCATCGCGTGGAACTGGAAACCACATCGGATCTTTGGCTGGGCCGATGCGGTGATCTGGATTCCTTTACCATTGAATTCCGTTTCCAGTCCAGGGCCCTGGTGGACGGCAGTGTCATATTTTCCCGCATCGGTCATTTTACCGGCGGAAGGCAGGGCGTTGAAATCCTGGTAAGAAACGGCAGGGTGGTGTGCCAGTTCCATGACATGTTCGAGGCTCCCGACGGATCACGGAAGACCATATCGCTCCTGAAAGGAAAGCAGGTGCAGAGGGATAAGTGGTATCATTTTTCTGTGAGCTATGACAGGATCAGCGGCAGGCTGGCAAAATTTCTTAATGGAGAAGAAGAGGAGGTCCGGTACATTACCCTCGATGGGACACCCTGTAATGGTCCTTATACGGCTGTATTCGGGGAAAGAAATGATGACGGGGGGCATACCTGTCTTGACAGCCCCGTGGCTGTTCTGGGCAGGAGTTTTATCGGTCTCATTGATGAGTTCAGGATCACCTACACGCATATTGACGATCTTGCATACAGGACCGCCATTGCTTTGCAGAATTATAAAAATCTCGGTGTCATAGGACGGCTTCCTTATAATACGGAGGGCATGATCACCAGCCCGGTGTATCGATTCGACAATACGGGCACCGGCGTGCAGCTTTTTTCCTGGGATTCCCTGCTGCCCGAAAAGACCTTTATCTGGTTTGAATTCAGGCTCTCCGATGATCTCTTTTATGAAAGCGATTTAAAGCCACGGTGGTACCGCGTGACCCGTGATCAGAGGAACATGTACCTCATGAAAGGTGAAGACGGCCAGTATCTCCGGGGAAAATTCTATCAGTGGCGCGCCCATCTCATCGTCTCTCCCGATGGCACCGCTTCCCCGGAACTCATGAATGTCAGGATGGATATAAAGCTTGATATGCCCCCCACTATTCCCCAATTGCTGCAGGTTGTTGAAACACGTGACCGGTCTATTAAAATCAAATGGAAAAAAAATACGGACTTTGATCTCGCGGGGTACAGGATATACTATGGAGTCAGGGAAGGTCAGTATGATGGAATTATTTCCACTATTAAAGGAAAGGAAATAAATAACAGCCTGTCGGGCTCCAATTTCATAGAAATCGAGATTGATAATGATATTATCGATGAGAATAAAAACGGGGACCGTCGCCGGCTACTTACCTATCCTGTGATCAGAAACTCAGTGCTCTATTTTTTTGCCGTCAGTGCCTATGACTCTTATAAGGCAGGCACGCCTCATAATCATGAATCAGGGCTTTCATTACCTGTATCAGCCAGACCTTTTGCCGGATCGGAAATTAAATAATTTGAAAAAGCTCCTTGACTGATAGTTCACTTCATTTCATCAGGTATCGCTGACAATAAAGAAAACAAGTTGGTTTTATGCATACATTGAAAATTACATTGCCTGAGGAAGAAAAGGAAGAGATAACCCGTATTGTCACCCGATTTATCGATAATGGCTTTGAATGTTATCTCGTGGGTGGATCGGTACGGGATCTCCTCCTGGATCACGAGATATACGATTTTGATTTTGCCACCAATGCACTTCCCGGCGAGGTCATAAAAATGTTTCGTCGTGTCATTCCCACGGGAATAAAACATGGAACGGTCTCCGTGCTATCGGGAAACCGGTCGTTTGAAATTACAACCTATCGCTCCGATGGAAGGTATATTGACGGAAGAAGACCGGAGTCTGTGCAGTTTTCCCAGTCCCTCGAAGAGGATGTGAAACGGCGTGATTTTACCATAAACGGGCTGGCCTATGATGTCCTGAAAGAGGAGGTCATTGATTACAACAATGGTCTCGAGGATCTCGGGAATCGTATAATAAGGACCATCGGTGATCCCATTGAGCGTTTCAGTGAAGACGGCCTGAGGACCTACCGGGCCTGTCGTTTTGCCGCCAAGCTTAATTTTGAGATCGACGCTGCAACCTTTGAGGCCATACCGAAAACCCTGCATATCGCCAAAAAGGTATCGGTGGAAAGGGTGAGGGATGAACTGAATAAATTACTGGAGGCTGAAAAGCCTTCGGTCGGTATAGAATATTTAAGGAAGGCGGGCCTCCTGGAATTGTTCCTGCCGGAGCTCGCCCAGTGTCATGGAGTAGAGCAGAACAGGTTTCATGTTTATGATGTGTATTATCACAGCATCTATTCCTGCGATGCGGCGCCCAGGGACCAGTTGATGCTCAGGATAGCATCGCTGCTCCATGATATAGGCAAGGTTCCGTCCAGGAGAGTCGGCAATGATGAAGAGGCTACTTTTTACAACCACGAAATAATCGGGGCCCGCATGGTCCGGCGGATCATGAAGAGGCTTAAGTATTCAAACGAAGCAGTTGACCGGGTTAATAACCTGATAACAAATCACATGTTTCATTATACCGATGACTGGACCGACGGAGCGGTGCGGCGTTTCATGAGAAAGGTGGGCGTTGAGAACATAGACGAACTCCTGGTTTTAAGGCTCGCGGACCGGAAGGGCAATGGTTCAAGGGAGGGACTTCCCGCTCCAATTAAAAAGCTTCAGAAAAGAATAGAAAAAATTATTGAAGAAGAGAATGCCATAACGGTTAAGGATCTTAAAATCAACGGCTATGTCATTATGGAAAAATTTAGTCTTGCACCGGGGCCAATTATAGGTAAAATACTTCATGAACTGCTGGAATCGGTTCTCGATGATCCGGAAATCAACAAGGAAGAAACTCTTATTGACATGACGGGAAACATACTACGGCAACTGAAAAAAGACAAAGAGGAACAGGAGGAGTGCAACGGTCATGAATAAAAGCGCTTTTCAATCAAAGGTATATCACCTGATCGATCGTTTTGAGTTTTTAAAGAAGCTGCTTTACCGGGGTGGCATACAATTCAGATGGGGACTGATCATCTCAGTCCTGCTCATGTTTATTATATCACTTTTTGCCCTCATATTTTTTGTTATGTCCAACAGTGCGCTGCTTGATGCCAATGACCGTCTGTGTAAGACCATTGCCGGTAATATATCTTCATCGGAGACCATTCTGACCGCGGAGAAAAAACCGTTCAGGAGGTCATTGATACTGCAGGATATGGTAAGGGAGCTGTCCCTGCGTAATATTGATGGACTGGTGTATTGTGCGGTTTATGATCTCAGCGGGCAGCTGGCGGAAAGGAAAACCGCCTATGCCGCTCATACGGAAAGCTACCGCCGCGGACAGTGGATTCCGAAATCTCTCTTTGATGAAATAAATACACTGCAGACTTACGAGAAGAAGAAAATTTTATATACCGATAAAAAAAAGAACGTCATTCCCTGCTACCAATATAGAAGTCCCTTCACATTTTTTGACGTCAAGGTCGGTGTCATTGAGATTGTTTTCACCGAGGCCTCCATTCTCGGTCCCGTTAAAAGGATGACCCTGTATATCATTATTGCCGGTGTGTTCATGCTTGTACTGGGAGTTTCCATTTCCCGGTCAACGGCCAGGGGGATGGTCAGGCCTATAAAAGTTCTTTCCGGCGGCATGAATCGTGTCCGCAGCGGGGACCTGGGTGTTGAACTCAATATCGAGCGCCACGACGAGTTTGGCCTCCTGAGCCGGGATTTTAACAATATGATTAACCACCTGCGGGAAAAGCTGCACATGCAGAAGTTTGTCTCTGAATCGACTATTTCAATGATCCGCGAGAAAAAAGGCCTCGATGAGATAGAGCTCGGTGGGAAAAGGGAGAACCTGGTCTTTCTTTTCTCCGATGTTCGCGGATTCACCGCCATGTCGGAGAAGATGGAGCCCGAGGATGTTGTCGCTATCCTGAATGAGTACCTTGATCTGCAGGCCCAGATTATAAAGCGGAACAATGGTGATATCGATAAATTTGTCGGTGATGAGGTCATGGCTGTTTTTTCCGGTAAAAATAAACATGAACAGGCCCTGATTTCCGCTGTGGAAATCGTGAGGGCGATTGAAGAGTTGAATGAAAAACGAAAGGCAGAAGGAGCCCTCACCGTTGATGTGGGAATTGGAATCCACGGCGGTGATGTAGTCCATGGCAGAATGGGGTCCAGGGACAGGATGGATAATACATCGATCGGTGATGCCGTCAATCTTTCGGCACGTCTCTGCTCACAGGCAAGCCCCGGCATGGTGCTGGTCTCCAAGGAAATAATGACCAAGGCGCCGAAAGGTAAATTCAAGGGGAAAAAACTGGAGCCCATAACCGTGAAGGGTAAACAAAAACCGATAGAAATATTTTCCATAACGGGCATGAAGTGATAGGATTACCGCAGTATATCCCGGGCCCATAGAATATTTCCTTGTTCAATGGCGATGAGGTCAAAACGGAATATAGTATGGTCCGGGAAATGCCATCGGTTGATAAAATGATGTGCGATGAATCTCAATGACTTCTTTTTCTTTCCGCTGATGGAGAAGAGCGCTCCTCCGTAGAGAGGAGTGCTCCTGCTTTTTACTTCGACGAAAATGACCAGGTTCTCCTTCTGTGCAATTATATCCATCTCCCCGGCGCGCCCGCAGCGGTAATTTCTTTCCAGGATGATGAAATTCCTTTCAATAAGAAATATTGCAGCAGCATCCTCGCCGTTTTTTCCCGTTTCCCGGTTGTTGTCCATGACAGTATTTTCTCCCCGTGGTGTGCCGGAAGTTCAATTTGCCGGTATTGATACACGGCGCAAAGAATAACCCGGACTTGCTGAGAATAATACGGTCAGAGACGGGTGAAATTGAAATTAATTCGGGGAAGAGAGGGATCAGAGAACGTCAAAAATGTTGATGCCCACCTCGGACTCATCCAGGGCCTTGATGATGTAGAGGGATGTCTTGTCAAGAAGGTTGACGATAACGGTGTCCTGGACACGGTTGCCGCTCTTGTCAAAAATGAGCTTGATGATGGGACGCAGGGGTTTTTCCGGGATGGACCCGATTATTATACCCTTTGTGCTGTCATTGAGTTCCACGATTGATCCGACGGGATATACGGACATCTGCGACAGGAAAATCCTGAGAATTACGGGGTCGAATTTGTTCACCCCGCTGGAAAGAAGGTTTCTCATGGCATGATAAAAGAAGACCCTCTGCCGATATGACCTTTTTGAAATCTGTGCTTCGTAGCTGTCGGCAATGGAGGCAATGCGGGCGAATTCGCTTATCTCATTTCCCTTCAGACCTCGGGGATATCCCTTGCCATCAAACTGCTCATGGTGCTGAAGGCACACATTGGCTATTCGTTCATTGAGCTGTCCCAATTGCCTGATAGCCTTGTAGCCATGGAGGGGATGGGTCTTGATCTGTTTGAATTCCTGTTCCGTGAGGTTTGACTGCTTGTGAATGATATAGACGGGCATTTTTACCATGCCTGAATCGATCAGCATGGTTCCAATGCCAAGTTCTTTCAGGGTTTTCATGGGGTATTTAAGAGCCAGTCCCATGATAAGCGAATAAAACGTCACATTGACGGAATGAGTAACCAGGTAGTCCTTTCCCTCGTCGAGTCCGTAGAGGAAAAGAAAAACATTCCTGCTTTCTATGAGTATTTTGATAATATCAATGACGGCATTTTCAATATCAATCAATTCAAAAGGTTCTTCACGCCGGATGTGTGTATAGGCTTCTTCAACGGTCTTGCGGGCCTTCTGATGGATGCCGATGAGCTGTTTTCGTTTTTTAAGGAGATTGTTATACTCCTCGACTATTTTCTTTCCGCTGTCGATACTGGAGAGGCCCTTTGATTCATTTATAAGGGACCCGGCCGTCTCGATCTCTGAAACACCCCAGGTCATGAGTTTCTTAATGTCATTTTCCTGAATGGCCACATTGGCGGCCACGAGCATGTTACTGCTGTCCACATATAATGGCTGGTCATAGATCATGCCTGGCTTCAGATCTTCAACGGGAACTTTTCTCATTTCAGCCATTATTCAAATAATCCTGTATCCACTTTGTCCTTAAAGCATTTATTGACCCTGTAACAATATGCAAGCACTTCAGCAACGGCCCTAAAGAGGTCTTCCGGTATTTCACTTCCCACAGGCAGACGGGAAAGAATCCCGGCAAGATCTTCATCCTTATATATGGGAATCCGGTTTTTTTCCGCAATCTCCAGCAGTTTCTTCAGTAATCTGCCCTGTGCAACGGCGATAATCCTGGGAAGCCCACCAGTATATTCTAAAGCGATTCCTCTGTCCATTACAATATCCAGATAAATAATTAAAAGCTTTCATACATAAGGGAAATCTTAGTGATGATTTATAGAATTCTTAAATTTTAATATCGAATTGACTATTTACTGCATAATAGGAATTAATTTCAACTAATTTATCAATTATACTCTGCCTGTAGTAAAATTTTATACCGGCATCGGGTAATAGTGCCATTAATTCCTGTCCCGAATCACGTAGCTGCTTTTCAGCGGCGGGTGAATCGGTAAAAACCGTAATGTGGAGGGCGCCCGATGCCTTCTGAACAAGAATCTCAACTTTCCCCAACCGGGAGAAATCAGCGGCAACAATGCAGGAATTGGCGTCCCCGGCATACCGTAAAGGAATTATGTCTTTTCCACAGGGGAGGGGTAGCTCCCAGATATCGGAGGAATCATCATTTTTTTGAAAGATTTCGGCCATGAGGCCTATCAGTTTATCCTTGAGCGGTTTTTCATCCAGGGTATCAACTGCATCGAATATTTCATCAATGGATTCGTCAGTTGCATTTTGATCGTTTAAAAAGGGGAGATCCCTGTCATCCCCGTCCTGGCGGAGCAGCCTCAAAAGGGGGATCAAAAGAGCCGGGTCCAGTTTAAGGCTTAAGAGAATGGCGGATATTGTCTGCACATGAACTGAGTTGATGCCGCGGGATATCATCGCATTAAATAGTTCGGCCAGCCCTTTTCCCCTTGGAGAAGGTTCCTTCCGGGGATTGAGAAGGAACAGGTTCATTTCAAAAATTCCTGCGGGGTTGCCGCTGAGATACCTGTTTACATTGAGGATGCCGGTATTTTTAAGGTTTTCGCTTACGCCTGAGAGCAGGAAATCCCTGATCTTATCCAGGTGACCCTCCCGGCTGACTGACGCGGTAATCCGGAAAAAATAGGTATCATCCTTTTTTTCATCGAGGATGAGGATGAGATGGTTGCTCCCCGGGAGCCCCTTCAGAAATTCGGCGCGGATTTTTTGACCTCCCAGATCTATAAGGGCCTCTTTCCCTTCGAAGCGACGGACAATCCTGGCGGGAATTTCAGCGCCTTCCTTCATGGTGCTGAGAAATTGCGAGAGAGAACGCTTTCCCGGAATCCTGATAATACCGCCACTGTCGATTTTCATAGCTCGATACGGTTCCTCTCCAGGGACAGCAGGCTTTTTACGGGCTCATAGCTCTTTCTGTGAATCGGACAGGGCCCCTTCAGTTTTAGTGATTCACAATGCCGGCGCGTGCCATATCCCTTGTTTCCTCTAAAATCGTATCCGGGATATATATCCTCAAATTTATCCATTATATGATCCCTGGCAACCTTGGCGGCAATGGATGCCGATGCAATTGAGAGTGATTTTCTGTCCCCTTTTTTAACAGCCATATAGGGCATGCCGATATCAAACTTAAAGTTGCCGTCCATGATTACAATGTCGGGTTTAATGGATATACCACTCAGGAGCTTTTTTAGTGCAAATTCCGTGGCGCCGTTTATGTTCAGGGAATCGATTATGCGGTGCGATACCATGGTTGCCGTGGATAGAAGACACCGGCTTCCGATAATGGCCAGGGCCTTTTCCCTTTTATTCGGGGTTAGCAGTTTTGAATCATTTATGCCGGTTAGAAATATTTTATCGGGATTATGGATGAATTCCGTACTGAACATGGTCAATCCAAGGGAAAGCGGACCGGCAAGGGCGCCGCGGCCGGCCTCATCGACGCCGGCAATTATATGGTACCCGCGGGAGATGAGATCCAGTTCAAGGGCAAAGGAGGGGTTCAATAAAAAAGCGGACTCCAAATGGTCCGCTTTTTGTGGTTCAGAAGAAAATCCTGAAGTCATGCTCTATCAGGCATTCGTGGTTTCAGTGCCTGTTTCGGCAGGCGCTTCCGCAACGGTCTCCACTGGTTCCGAGACCCCTCTGTCACCGATGGATTTCATTCTGTCTTCCTTGAGTTTTGCCGACTTGCCTTTCCTTTCTCTCAGGAAATAGAGCTTGGAGCGTCGGGATTTTCCTTTACGGGCCACTTCTATCTTGGCAATCCTTGTAGAATATAAGGGGAATACACGTTCCACTCCTATGTCAAAGGATATCTTTCTTACCGTGAATGTTTTGCTCAGACCTTTATTATCAACGGCAATGACAATGCCTTCGAAAATCTGAATTCGTTCCCTGTTCCCCTCAACGATCCTGTAATGTACACGTACGGTATCACCTATCTCAAAATTCATGTTCCGGTTAACCGGCTTTATTTCATTTTCAACAAACTGCATGATATCCATTGCTATCACTCTCCTGTTAGTTTTTTCATAATATATCGTTTATACAAATCAGGTCGAACCCTTCTTGTTTTCTCAATACTCTCATTCAGCCTCCATGCCGCTATTTTTACATGATGGCCGCTCAGCAGAACATCGGGTACAGCCATTCCTTCAATCGTTTCAGGCCTGGTATACTGCGGATATTCCAGCAAATTCTCTTCAAAACTTTCCTCTTCAAGAGAATTGCGGTTTGACATAAAACCGGGAATATATCGTGAAACCGCATCTACTATGACCAGCGCCGCGAACTCTCCTCCTGAGAGGATGTAATCCCCGATGGATACTTCACTGTCAACGTAACGTTCGATGACCCGCTGGTCTATTCCCTCGTAGTGACCGCAGATTATACTGATCTCCATTTCTCCCGCCAGGGATTTGACAAGGTTTTGATCCAGTACTATTCCGCCCGGCGATGTGAGAAGCGTCTTTGTCCCCGTTTTTTTATTTTCTTCAAGAGCCTTAAAAAGTGGCTCCGCCAGAAGAACCATACCAGAACCGCCGCCATAGGGATAATCGTCACATCTTTTGAATTTATCATCGGAATATGCGCGTATATCAACGATGTGTATTGATAGTATCCCCGCCTCTATAGCTTTACCAAGAAGCCCTGTCTCCAGCGGTGTTTTAAAGAAATCAGGAAAAAGCGTGTAAATGTTAAATATCAAATAACCCCTCGATGGGATAAATATCCAACCGCATTTCTTTGATCCGCGAGGTGTCCACCATTGAATCGATAAAGGGAATCATTAACTGTTTCCCTTTATTATCAGTTATTATTAGTATTTCACCGGAACCGGCTTGAAGTATGTCGGTTACTTCGGCAAATTTTTTATTATCTAAAAAAACTTCACATCCCACAAGGTCAAAATAATAAAAGTCATTTTCTTCAAGCTGGTCCCTTGTCTCTTCAGCTTCTTGTTGTGTTATAAAAATCTCTTTTCCTTTGAAAGCCTGGGCTGCGGTTCTGTCAAAGACACCATTTATTCTAAGAAGGCAAATTCTTCCTCCATCAGCTAACTGTTTGAATTCTTCTATGGTGTATTGTTTATAATCGTTATTTTCAAATATGAATATATGATTTCCCTTTCTGAAACGGTTGAGATTGTCGGAAATAACATTTATTTTCAACCTGCCGTTGAGGGCATGGCCTCCCATTATTACGGCTATACGTAAATAGTGTTCTTCTCTGCTCAATCAAGTATTTCCAGTACCACGCGTTTTCCTGTTTTCGTTGCAGAGGCATTGATAATGGTCCTGATTGCCCGTGCAATACGGCCGTGTTTGCCTATAACCTTGCCGATGTCTTCCTTGGTTACTTTCAATTCCAGAATTGTAGACTTTTCGCCTTCAATTTCATTTATCTCAACCTGATCCGGATTATCCACAAGCGACTTAACCATGTACCCCACGAGTTCCTTATAGTTCATCACTGCCTCCCGATGAGTTATTTCGCAGTTTTAAATTTTTGCCATAATCCTTCTTTTTTGAGAAGAGTAAGTATAGTTTCAGTCGGCTGTGCTCCATTTTTAAGCCAACCCATTACTTTTTCCTCATCGATGATAAACTGTTTACCGTCAATAATGGGCTGGTACTGACCCAGCTGATCAATGACTCCGCCATCCCGTTTCTGCCTGCTGTCTACTGCTACAATTCGGTAAAATGGCTTCTTTTTCGTTCCAACTCTTTGTAAGCGAATCTTAACGGCCACGATGTGTACCTCCTGATATAGTTAGGGAGTAAATTATTTTTATGGTGCCTTTTTTGTCAACATAAAAGTATTCACTGTTTTAAATTAATATATGCTGTTTATGTTAGAAAACATCAATATAATGGATTGGTGTTGACTGTTATTATGTGAGAATCAGTGTCTAAATGGCCCGGCGGCAGGCGGTTTTTGCATCGTATGACAGGATGTTACCGGCAACGGCGAGTCTCTCAGATCATAGTATGGGAGCCTTATTTTTCAACTCCTGAACGTTTGTATTTACATCACCATTTTTAAAGGCTGCCCCGCCGGCTACAATGATTCGTGCTCCTGCCTGGACTACCGGGGCAATATTATCGGCATTGATTCCGCCGTCAACCTGAATCAGCAATTCAGGAAAGTGCTTCCGGCTATGGGCCTGGAGTCTTTCAATTCTTCCCAGGGCGGTTTTCATAAATTTTTGTCCATAGAAACCCGGGTCGACGGACATGATGAGAATCATATCGGCATAGGGGAGCAGATCAAAGGTGGTTTCTATCGGCGTCGCCGGATTGATTGAGAGCCCGGCAATGATATTGTGTTCCTTTATAAGGCTGAGAAGCCGGGCAGGGAAGCGCGTGCTTTCGTAGTGAATAGTGATGCACCAGGGCTTCAGGTCGATATAGGACTGTATGCTTTTTTCCGGTTCCTCTATCATGAGATGAACATCCAGGGGGATACGGGTGTGCTGTGACAGGTCCTTTATATATGCCGGACCGAAGGTGATATTAGGGACAAAATTTCCGTCCATTACATCCATATGCACGAGGTCAATGATCTCCGGGTCCATTCCCGAAACAATTTCACTCATGCGTGTCAGGTCAGCTGCGATAATTGACGGGGAAATTGAAACGGTTTTATTATCGATTTTAGTCGAATTCTTCAACGGAAACTCCCATGATGTGGATCACCTTTTTGTCTTTCATGATGGAAATCCTGGCGTTTCCCGTGCGATGATAGATGAAACGGATGTTCTGCCCTGATTTCATTTTCCGGGAAAAACGGATGCGTTTCGAATCATTGTCGTCGATGAGAACTTCATATAGTCCTTCACCCTGATCTTCGTCGATGGTATAATCAACCTTTTCATAGGCGTGGTAGGGATGTTCGGTGAGGGGATACCAGGCTACCTTCAGATTGATCACGGCATTGGCAGTAAGCGGGCTGCCCTTCGGCGGGTTTTGGGCCAATACAATGCCGCTGTTACCCTGGTTCCCGGTTTCCGCGATATCCTGAATTATTGTTATGCCCTTTGCCGTCAGCAGATCATAACAGATATCTATAGACTGTCCTTCCACCGGGGGAATCCTGCCGTCGTCTTTGATACTCCCGGCGGAAACGAGGAGGTTGACTTTTCTGTCGGGCGTGATGGTATCTCCGGCCTTGGGAAACTGGGAAATAACGATATTTTCAGCCGTTTTTTGTGACGGGATATATGATACGATCCCGGTGCTGATGGATGCGGACCGTCCGTGATATTGCATGTTTTTCAACTTGTTTCTCGCAATGGGAAGGTTCGAGCCAATGAGGTTGGGCACCTCAATAGATCGCCCGCTTCTGCTCACCACCAGTTTCAGGGGAGTGTCTTCGGTTATTATGGTGCCGTTTTCGGGATACTGGTTGAGAATCATGCCGTTTTCGATGTCTGTGACATCATAGAACTTGATTTCCGGTGTTATTCCCTTCCTGATGAGAGAATTATACACATCGGTAAACTGTTTTCCCACAACATCGGGAACCTTTATTTCCCGTGATGATTTGGTAAGGAAAATCATCATCATTGTTGAAATAAAAAGATAGACGGAAAAACCGATAAAAAATATCAGTATTATTTTCCCGATGGAATTGAAATACTTGAATTTCGGTTTGATTTCATTGGACTGTTCGTTTTTCATAGGGTGTTTTTCTGGGTTTGATTATAGATTTGAATTTATTTTGTTTTTTTAATGGCATTATTATTTATGAATCAAGAATTAATGGGGCTCCTGAATGTCCCGCTACGGGAACCCATGGTCAGTTTTTAAGCACCCATAATAAATTAATTAACAGCGTTGGTCAACGGGTATTTGTCAATAAAAATATTTATTTCCCACGACCGGGCACCGGATTGCGTCGGGAACGGTAAAATGAGTGATTTGATCTCATTCATGGTAAGAACGGCATTTTTCTGCACTAAAGTACTATAGAATTGCTCTAAAGATATCGAATATTAAAGTATGATCCGATGTGTCCGGCAAGCTCTATCGCCGTTTGGCTGTGCTTGAATGATACGTTATTGCGGTTATGCAAAAAAATATATAATGAAAAATGAAATAAAAATACTTCTGACCTCGGACCTCCATCTTGGAATGAACGGTGTTGACCCCGTTGTTCCCGAGAACATACGTATGAATACCTTTAAAAAAATCACGGCACTGGCCCAGGAACATGATCTCCTGCTCATTGCCGGGGATCTTTTTGATTCAACGAATGTTTCCCGGGAGCTGGTGGAACAGGTCGCCGGTGAATTCCAATCCGTCAGGGATCAAGGTACGGAAATTGTTTACTGCCCGGGGAAAGGGGAACTGGACAGCAGGGGTGTCATTGCCGATTTTATCTACGATTTACATGCAAGCTGTCTGTTTTCCAATCCTGTTTCTTCCGATCCCTTTACCGTACAGAGAGGGAAACAGACGCTGCATATCTATGGTATACCCCCGTCACCGGAGTTTGATCTGTCCCGGATTAAAAAGGAAGCGGATGACGGGTTTCATCTGGGTTTGTTTCACACTGAATTCAATAACAATAAAAGCAGGAGCGGATTCAGAAACCTGAACCTCGACTTTTACGCCCTGGGCTCCAATCATGATTTCAAGATGTTCAAGGTTTTTGAAAAAATTATCGGTGCGTTTCCTGGCAGTCCCGAAGCGGTTACGGCCGAAGAAACGGGAGACCGGTATGTTATTTCGCTCCTTTTAAAGGATAATGAGGTTTTCCAGATTAAGCGGCTTACCGTGAATTCCATCAGGCTGAAAAAGGTTGAAATAGACTGTTCATCCTATAGCAGCGCCCGGGCTTTACGGGATCATCTCATGGGACATGCTTCACAGAAGGAAATAGCCACGGTAACCCTGAATGGTGCACGTAATTTTTCTTTCGGCAACGAGATTGATGTGCTTCGAAGCCGTTTTTTTGATCTTTTTATCATCGATAATTCCCGGCCAACGCTGGAATCACTTATCGTCTCATACGGCATGGAAGATTCCATTCGCGGCAATTTTTACGCTATTCTGCAGGAACACATGGAAAGACAGCCAATACGCGATGACCTGGCAGATAACCTGGCCGCAGCCCTGAATGTTCTGACTGTGGATGGGCTCAGTGCACTGGAGGATTGGCTTTGCGCTATCTCAGATGTGTGATATCGAAACCCTCCCTCTTCAGCAACAGGAGCCTGGAATTTTCCGATTCACTGACTATTGTGAACGGAAAAAATGGTTCGGGAAAATCCTTCCTGGCCCGCTGTCTTGTCGACGGTATCTGGAAATTATTCTCCGGGTCGGCGTTTCTCAGAGAGGAGGCGTGGCAGGATATGTACCTGGATATTTCCTTCGCCTTGCCCCATCCCCTTTCAGTGGTGGAAACCTTCAGGATAAAATATCAGGCCGATAACCTCTCCGTTATCAGTGACGGGGAGAAAGAGGAAATAATTCTTTCCGGGAAGGCGGGACAAGAATGGGAACCCGGGACAGTATTTGCCCAGTTGAACAGGCATCATGGTGGCGATAATCTTGCACAGTTTTTTTCTTCTAACGACAAGGCCATATTCATCAACAGTTCCTACATTCCTTCTCCCTCGGATATAGGCAACGATGTCGTGCTTGACTACAGCACGATTAAAAATATAATTTTACGGGACGGCTCGGGATATTTCTCCTTTCATAATTATATTAAAAACAGTTATACCCGTGCAGGTGTTGTTACAAATCCATTTCTTCAGAAAATTGACTATTATGAAAAAGAGCTGAAATCTCTGAGCAAGGAAATTGAATTGATCGAGATTAAAAATCTCAGAACTTCCAAGCTGAAAAAGGAAAGAAGCATCATTGAATCGGAGATTGGCCAGCTTAAAGACAAGCTGGAAAAAAACAACGAGAAGAAGAGAATAATTGCGAAGATTGGTGCGGATATCGCCAGGGTCGCCGAACTCAACGGGGAACTGGATTCCATAAAGAATGTCGTCACGGGCGAACAGGAAAAGATTGAGAAAGTAAGCGGCCTTGAAAATGAAATACACATTAAATTTTCTCAATTCAAGGATCTGGGTATCACCGATGAGATCAATCTGGATTCCATCCAGGAGGTCTTCCGGGATATTATCAATTTGAATGAGAAAATCGATAAATTTTTTTTTAGCAGGGGAGAGAAACGGAGAAAATTAAAAAAAATGGTAACGGCAGTGTATGTAGCGGCAGGCACTGCAATACTGTACATTCTGTATCACGATTCCTTTTCAATCACGGGACATCCCGTGATACTCTCATCCATAGCCGGGTTTGCCTTTCTTTTCGCTCCCACGGTGTATCTCTATTCCTATTTTTCCACCAGGGTTAAAAAGCTGGTTAACCTCAACAATCAGAAAGCGGAATTGGAGCAAAAGCTAAAAAAGCTTCTCCTGGAAAGTTCACTCAGGTTTGACAATTACCGGCTCAGTGAATTATATGAACTGCTTCTCCAGTATTTTGAGGATTACATTGAATTTACAGAACATCAGAGGGAGCTGAAGGACCTGAAAGGCTCTTTAAGAGAGAAGAAGGAACTGAAAGAAATTCAGAAGGACCTGAGCCAGCTTAAGAAAAAAGAAGATGAAATCAAGGAAGAAATTGCAGCGAATATGAAATCCCTCGCTCTGGAGGATGAACTTTTTCTTGAACAGACCCAGATTGACGTCATGCTTGAAAAAATTGACGGGGAGATAGAGGAGACCATTGGCGGAATTGAGAAAAAGGAACAGGTGCTGCAACGGATAGATGACGAAATGTCCGTTGATCCCGATTATGTGGCAAGCAATACGGAGCTCATCAAGGAACGTGACAGGGTACGGGAGATTTTAAAGGGTCTCCATGCCAGGAAGGAGGTCATGCTCTACATTGCCGGGCTCATGGAAGAGGCTGTTGTAAAGAGAGAGAAGGACCAGTTGAAAAAACTTATTGACTCCACCCTGGGTGTTTTTCATACTCTTACGGGCAATCAATATATTGCCAGAGTTAATGACGCCGTGGCCGGGGATTTTATTACCGGTGACGGACTGATTCATGATCTGAATCCCGCGGTCGTTCACACGCTGTTATTATCGATAAAATTTTCATTAACTGACTTTCTGCTTGATTCGGGAGTATCTTTGCCTTTAATTATTGACGATCCGTTTCTTTTCATGGATGATGACCGGATCGGCCACTTGAAAAACCAGATAAATATCATAGCTCAAAAGAGACAGGTAATTATCTTTACGCATAAAAAGCAGGACAACGACTGGGGAAAACTCATTGAGCTGTAAGGGGAAATGGACAAATCGGGACAACTCACATTTTCTGATGATCCTCTGTTGAATGGAAGTAATGACGTGCTTCAGCTTATTAAGGAAGGCAACTTTCAGGGCGCCGTCGATAAGCTGGATAAGCTCATGAACATTGATCCTGATTATCCCGGGCTTATCGATAGTTACCGCACGGCTAAATTCTGGCTCAACAGGGACCATGAACAACGAAGCCTTCCTGACGGAAAAAAAACGGCCGATTTTCTCATGAAGGAATGGGAAGTCTACGACGAGTATGCTGAAAGCAAGCAGATGAGGGAATCGTCGGCCTACCGGTCCGTTATGGTTCATATTTTTTATGCTGCATCGGAGCAGTACCGGCTTGCCTTTGTGAAGCAGGAGGATGCGACGAACGATTTTGATCTTCTGCTCAACCTGGGGGCCTGCTTCCTTCGCCTTGGTGATTATGAAAAAACAATTGAGACGCTGGAGTATGCCAGCAAGTCATATAACAGCAATGCCCGTCTTCTTTCCTTACTGGCCGAGGCCAGTTTTCATATGGGAGATGTGCCTAAAAGTCTTTGGTATTTCAGGGAGGCCTTTTTTATAGATCCCCTTGAGGTCGATTTGAGCATTATCAAGGCCAGCCCGGTTCTGGATCTGGCTGAAATGGTCAGGACGGAAAAGAAGGGGTGCGGTGATGTGCGCGAATGGATTCCCGTATACGGTGTCATCAGGGATGTCCTGTATGTAAGAAAGAACCTGCAGGAAAGGCAGATCGAGAGTATCAAGGAACAGATATTCAGCCTTGAAGCAAATTTTCAGCGCATGAACCGCGACCAGATCGAGGAGTCCAATATTGTACCGCGCCTTATCAACAAATACCTTTGGTTATTGGATTTCTATGAATTCCAGAGCTACAGCTTCGATAATATATCACAGATCCGCACCAGGCTTGTACAGATAGACGGTCCGCTTTTCGAGGATTATTTCAGGAACCAGAAGAAATAGTTCTAAAAATCATATTTCAGTTTCATTATAAGCCCCGGATTTTTGTCCAGGAATTTATGGAAATCATCGCTTGACACGGTATAAAGGGATAGGTTGTCCCTGTATGTGAAGGAGTATTGCGATGGTTCCCCACTGTATAGATCCAGGACCGATCCCACGATGTCCCCTTTGCCCAGTACGGTTATGATGGCTTCCTTTTCTTTCATAACTACATGGCCGGACCGGATAATATAGATGGTATCTAGGGCGGCTCCCTCATCAATGAGGTTTCCCGGGCCTTCCAGGGTGACGGCAGTGAGAAGTGATTCCAGAAAGGTTCTCTGGGTAGATGTGCAGTAGCGGATGAAATTGCTTTCCGAAAGAGTCTCCCAGGCGTCATTGTCGCGGATATCCACGAGCCTGTTGAGAACCTCCAGGTAATCGGTACCCTCGATGAACGAGAGAAAGCTGTCCTTTTCAATGGCGTAGGCGGTCACATCAGTCACGGCCTTTACATCGGCGGTGCGTTTTTCGTCCTTGAGGAGCGCCGCCTCTCCGAAGTAGTCATAGGGGCCCATGAGTTTTGTGTACTGACCGTCTTCACTTTTAATGGAAGCGTTTCCTGAACAGATAATGTAGAAGGTGTCACCGGGGGTTCCTTTTTTGATTATGGACTCGCCCTTGCTGAAATTTCTATAGCTCCCGATGTTGAGAAATTCCTGCGCCTTGGAGATGTCCAGGTTGTCGGCAAAGTCGATATGCCGGAGCATGCTGAGGAGCTGTCCGGCTTTTTCAAATTCGAGGGCCTTTACATCGAAATAGATGGTGTGCTCTATGCCGAAGCGTGCAAGCGTGAGGGCCGTGTTTTCCGGAAAACTTTTTTGGGGTATATGATACACCACGGTTTTTTTCTGTATGTTTTTCGGCAGGGAGTTCAGGTACGCTATGGGTGTGTGCAGCGGAGGCACGCCCGATTCATGGAAGACCACATCGGACTCCCAGGGAAAATTGCTGAATTCATCGAAACGGGCCTGTGACAGGGCGCCGGTTTCGAGCATTTTTTTATGCAGGGACGGGTCGCCGTTGTGGTCCGATGAATAAGTAAGGGCTTTGTCCTGAAATTTCAGGGTGAAGCCGATGGTCGGAATGGAATGGAGCGTGTAAAAAAAGTCGAAGCGTCCGTTATTGATGAACAGGGGTTTGCCGATGGTGACTGGTTTGAAATAAAAGAGTTTCATGAGGTAGTCCGTGGTCACATTGGTGAGTGCGGCATACTTTCTGAGAAAGCTCATGATGATTGTTTCGGTGGAATATATTGTAATCTTTCCTTCCTCAAGGATTTTCTGAAAGGTGCCGGCGTCATGGTCGGCGTGGCAGTGGGTGAGTATGATGCTGTCGATAAATTTGGGATTCACATTGGAGTCCAGGAGCCATTCAGTGGAATTCACCGGGGGGTCAATCATGATTCCCTGGTGGTTGAGCCATGCGATAAAACCAGAAGTATTTTCGTAGGGATCAAAGCCGGAACTGGGCCCCAGGCAGGTTATCCCGAAGAGCGGTGGGTGATAGGGCTCCTGCAGGCGTTTGCCGATCTGGTATTTTGCCTTGTACTCGATACGCCCCGGGATATGGGCCATGAGCATGGTTTCCTGGTAGACCAGGAAATGGCCGTTTTCATCGAGTTTGATGGTGATGCTTCCAATGGTACAGGCATCATCATGGAAAAATCTGAATTCCACGACGTCGTCAAGGGTCATAGTTCTGAAATAGTTCATTTCGCTTTTGATGTCGGGAATCCCGTCATATCCGTGAACAAATTCATCGTGAATATCCAGGGTCTCAGGTCCGAAGAGGGATTCCTGGAGGACCCTGGTGAGCCTTTTTGCCTGTTCTTCGTAGCAGACAATCCTTGTTTTTTCTTTTCGGATGAAAAAGTTGTAATAAATGGGGAATTCCAGCTCTGCTACGCTAATGCCCTTTATCCAGTTGAAAAAGTCCGTGGGGAGTACATAGATGAGCGGCGTACCACCGGGCAGGAGCATGGTATCCTTGATGGTTTCCGGCGGTGAACCGAACTGTATATATCCTGCCGGTGTATCCACGAGATATCCCCCCCGTGGGAGGAAGGTCACTACATCGGTCAGTTTTTTCAGGGGTTTCATTTGATATCCTCGATTTTAGATCAATCCACAGAAGATACAATGGTTGCGTTTAAGAGGCAATTATAAAATTTTAAAATGATGAAATTTGAACTATTGTTTTCATTAATACTATCGGGATTGTAAAAAATGTAAATGATTTTAAAAATATGAAGAAAATAATTATAGAAGGAGCATAATAGCATAATGCGAAATGGGCGGGAAAATGTGCTATAACAGGGGATTGACCAGGCCCTTGTTGCATGGGCCGGTTTTCCCGGCTCATGTAACAAGGAAAATATTTTCAATTGCCTGTAAATTTCGGCTTTCGTTTTTCCATCATGGCCTTGGCAGCCTCAAAGAGGTCTTCCGAGGGGATTATGTTGGCACTTATGGAAGCCACATATTTCAGCCCGTCGTCGATGCTCTTACCGACACAGTAATTCAGAACCTCTTTTGACGCCATGACGGCCAGGGGCGAATTTTCAGCTATCTCCATTGCCATCTTTTCCGCTTCCCGCAGAAGGGACTCGTGGTCGGGATAAACCTCGTTGATGAGAAGAATTTCCTTCGCGCGTTTTGCGTCAAAATATTTTGCCGTGAAGGCAAGTTCACGGGCGATTCCCTGACCCACGATGAGGGGGATGCGCTGCAGTACGCCCACATCGGCTACGAAGGCTACGCCGGCTTCGCGGAGCGAGAAGCTGGCGTCGGCCGAGGCGAGGCGGATGTCACATGCCGTGACCATGTCGAGGCCGGCGCCTACACAGTAGCCGTGGATGGCGGCGATGACCGGTTTGCGGCAGCGTTCGATACAGGTGTTGGTCTCCTGCATAGCGTAGATGGACTGGAGGAGCCGTAGTTTAACGCCGCCGGTTTGTTCTTTTTTCATGAGTTCCGGCATGGACCCGGCCATGGCAAT
The DNA here is from genome assembly GCA_002839375.1 of Spirochaetae bacterium HGW-Spirochaetae-1. Taxonomy (NCBI): domain Bacteria; kingdom Pseudomonadati; phylum Spirochaetota; species Spirochaetae bacterium HGW-Spirochaetae-1. Next base: position 289,101 of record PGXY01000001.1, read on the forward strand.
GAGGTCGATTCCGGCTGAGAAGCATTTTCCTTTTCCGGTGACAATTATGACTTTTATTTCAGGGTCCTTGTCCAGATCGGCAAAGATAGCCGGTGATTCGTCCCAGGCCGGTCTGTTCATTGAATTGAGTTTTTCGGGCCTGTTCAGGTATACCCAGGCGATGGGTGGCTTCTTTTCCACCATGTAGAATTCATATTGTGACATGATCATCACTCCTGTTTTACTATATTTACTTTTGGTTTATAACCTGCGGATTATTTGTCAATACAAATTGGCCGATATACAGGAACCGGGAAGGCCTGTATTGTTCAAAGAGTTTTAATTCCAGAAACCGGCGGGTAAAAGAAGGGTCAGGCAGAAATGGAGAAATCAAGTGATGTCATGAATGTCTCATGGAAAGATGGATGGTCCGAGAGCTCAACGACGTGAATCCGATCGCGCAGGTCAGTGGCCCTCATGATGAAGGTGTCGTCCAGGCAGGCCTGTTCCGCCGCTTTCAGGCTGGTATTACCGAAAAAGTGATACCGGGCGCCGGGAAAATTGGGCAGAAAAGCGAGTCGACGGAAATTGTCCAGGTCCAGGTTCTCTCCGAAGGAACCGGCAATGATCACATTCCGGATAGAACGGGCATCGCACCGTGCCTCTTGCAGGAGAAGATGCGCCGCGGCCAGGCTTGCTCCCTTGGCCAGCTGGACGGCGCGGATATCCTTCTGGGTCAGTGCCGCGTGACGGTGCAGTATGACTGACGCACCGTCTTCCGCCGTGTGCAGGTTCTTCAGAGGAGATGCAGCCAGGGCCTTTTTATCAAAGGCTCCCGAATCCTTCAGCATGCCTGCATGGAGCAGAATGGCGATGATATCGATGATGCCCGTACCGGTAATGCCCGCCGGTTCCCCGCCGCCCAACACGTCGAATTCCACGGCTCCGTCCCTGAGGCGTACGTGGTTTATGCCTCCTTCTTCGGCGGTCATGCCGCTGGAGATATTCATGCCCTCCAGGGCGGGACCCATGGCGCACGATGCGGCGTAAATATCATCGCCGTCGTTTCTCAGAAACATTTCACCGTTGGTACCCATGTCGAAAAAGAAGGTGTTCCGGTCGAGTCCCACGCGGTCAAGGAGCGTGAGTCCTCCCAGGAGATCGCCTCCCAGGTAGGCCGATGCCGCGGGCAGGGCATGGATTTCCGGGTTGAAGGATGATCCGGGGAAAAGCTCCCCGCCTGGAATGTTTCTGAAATCACGAACCGTGGCAGTGTAGGGGAAGGTTCCCAGGGGCGCCGGGTCAAGATCCAGCAGAAGGTAGGTCATGACGGTGTTGCCGGCAAAGACCAGCTTTGTTATGGATGACAGCGGTATGGCCAGGTCGCCGGCACTGTCCACGAGGGAGCGCTTCAGGGATTCCCGGATGAGACGGACCAGTTCGCGCCTCTTATCATGGTCAGGACAAGCGGCGATCCGCGCTATGACATCATGGCCGTACCGCCGCTGGGGATTGAGAAAGGAATCGATTGTATAGGATGCGCCGTTTTTCAGATCCACGAGGGAAATCTGGACCGTGGTTGTTCCCAGATCAATGGCCGCGGCAAAAAGAGATGAAGGGTCGGGCACGGACTTTAATATTGAAGAATCCCGCTGCAGCGGGATATGGATGATCGTATCTCCAGCGATGCGGGCCAGGCACGCCAGGCGCAATCCGGGCCTGGCCTGAATGAACTGATTTTCCGTACCTTCGGACGGCAAAAGGGTACCTTCAGCTTTGACAAGACATTTTCCACAGGTGCCCCGGCCTCCGCAGGGGCTTTTTATGTGAAGTCCTGCATCGGTGAGTACATCCAGAATCGTTGTCCCCGAATCACAGGTTTTTATGATGCCATGGGGCAGTATCGTTACGGTACACGCTGTCATTTTCAACTCTTTTTACCTTTTATCGGCGGGGGCGTATTTCCGACTATAGGGCCTGAATAGCATATATTTGCCGACGCGTCCACGGTAAATAATTTTTTTATTGCATTTTTGCCCTCTTATATTTTGTAATACAGATAATTCGGTCAATATCGCACCATAATGAGAAGGTAATGGAAAATTTTACTATTATTTCGTATCCCGGCGCCCGCGACAATCTCCTCCTGTCCCTGACGGAATCACGGTCGCGTTATATGCTTCCATTTGGCGGCAAATTCAGGGTGGTGGATTTTACCCTGAGGAACTCCTTTTCATCGGGGGCTGCAAGCACCGTCATATACAATAATTTTGAAGACGGACTGGAAGAGTATGTGCAACTGTATGACATGTCGGGATCGGAAGCGGAACCCCCCGTGAGAGTCGTGTCCCGTGAATTCTCAGACCTTGCCTTCTGCCATGACCTTATCATGGAAACCAATACGGGTCATTACATCATCTATAACGGCGACAACCCCTCCATTATCGATTTCACCGACATCATGGACCGTTTCAGGAAAAGGCGTGTCGATTCCCTCCTTTTCCTTCTCGATGTGGAGGGCAGGGCCTCCATGGCGCACAAGCTCCTGGTGACGAAAAAGCGCACGCTGCTCAAGGTTCTCAACAAGGCCCTCAAAGAGAACCATCAGGCCCCTAATATTTTCGAGATGATAATTAATATCATAGTCAATGCGGGCATAAAAAGAGAGACCTTCTCGGCCCATTACTGGCCCATCAGTAATGTGCCCGAATATTACAACGCCAGCAGGGAAGTGATCTGGAATCCCCTGGTGTTCAATCTTCTCTATAAGGAAAAGATAATCCAGAGCAAGATACAGGCCGAAGGATACGCCCTCATCGGCGAGCACGCCCATGTCTCCAATTCATTCATGTCCGACTACTGTCACATAAACGGGAAGGTGGAAAATTCCATCATCTATCCCGGAGTGATCATAGAGGAACGGGCCCTGGTAAAGGATTCTATCGTACTTCCCTTTGTCAGGATCGGTGCCGGGGCCAGGATATACAGGACCATCATTGACGAGCGGACCGACAGGGGCCCGGAGAACACCTTCCCCGACGTGGGCGAGGGCTGTAATATAGGGACGCGCGACGATGCCCTGAAGAACAGCGATTTCCCCCGGTCCCTTTTTTCCAGCATAACGCTTTTGGGGAAAAACTGCCGCATTCCGGAAAGATCCAATATCGGCGGGGCCTGTTATGTGGGGTCGGGGCTGGGGGTTGATTATTTTGCTGCGAAGCGCTATCTTTATGACGGCCTGTCAGTGGTGAAATAATGCTGTTTCCCTATAAGGACACGAATCCCACGAGGCGTTTTTCCGTGGTCACCTTTCTCATTATCGCCGCCAATATTTTTGTTTTTCTTTATCAGCATCTCAGTGGTATCGGTTACGAGTATTCGACACGCCAGTTCGCCCTTATTCCCGTTGAACTTTTCAAGGGGAACCTTCCCGATTCGACCCTGGTCAGCCCCCTGGTGAGTTCTTTCACCTATATGTTTCTTCACGGCGGCCTATTACATCTTGTCTTTAATATGATTTTTCTCTGGATCTTCGGCAACAATATCGAGGATGTAATGACGAGGCCCCGGTTTCTCTTTTTTTATCTCCTCACGGGGCTTATCAGCGGTCTTGCCTATGCCGTCATGTCCCCCAACGGGGAAATTCCACTGGTGGGTGCGTCGGGTGCCATCTCGGCTGTCCTTGGAGCGTACCTCTTCCTTTTTCCCTGGGCGCGGGTTCATGTGCTGGTTTTCATCTTCCCGGTGCAAATGCCGGCGCTCATTTTTCTGGTTCTGTGGTTCGCGGCCCAGATCTCGGGTTTTATGGACGGCCAGGGCAACGTGGCGTGGATTTCCCACATTGCCGGGTTTATTTCCGGCGTAGTGCTGCACCGCTTTTATATCGTCCGGCGGCGCTGATGCGGGCTCGCCGCTGGTGAGTCCTTCATCTTACCGGCTATTTTCTCCTCTCCGTGAAAAAAGGTCCACGAGTACTCCCGTGATGATGTTGAACAGCGAGGCCGCCAGGGAAAGGGACACGATGATCATCCACATGGTACCGTTATAAATGGGACTGGTATAAAAAAGAAGGTTCAGGGGTTTGATGAAGACGATGGCGGCGATCATGGCAATGGTCAGCACGAATACGCCATGCAGTATGAAATTAGGCCGGCTGAACCGTTTCCAGAGAGTTCCGTCGCGCATGATGAATACATAGAGCTGCGGCGAGAAAAGTGTAATGATGAATGCCCCGGTCCGCGCCGTGGTGACGTCGCCGGTCATGTTATGGATCAGGATATAACCAGCGCTTATGGCCGCACCGAAAACAATGCCGTCCAGGAGCACCCTGACTCGTTCCCTGCCCGTTACCAGGGGCTCCTCCATGCCCGAGGACTTCTTTTTCATTATGCTCTTGTCGGACCTGTCCGTGCTGATACCCACGCCCGGCAGGGATTCCATGATTACGTTGGACCAGAGGATATGTATGGCCGACAGGGGAACATCGTATCCCAGGAGAGGAGTTGCCAGGATCGTGATGACCTTGCCCAGATTGTTCGTCATGAGAAACCTGACGAGTTTGCGGATATTCCAGTAAAGGGTCCTTCCTTCCTCGACGGCCTTGATGATGGTGGAAAAGTTATCATCGGTGAGAATCAGGTCCGCCGCCTCCTGGGTGACCTGCGAGCCTGCCCGGCCCATGGCCACGCCCACAGTGGCACGCTTCAGGGCAGGCGCGTCATTGACGCCGTCGCCCGTCATGGCCACACTGTGGCCCATGCCTTTCAGTTTGTCCACTATTTTCAGCTTGTCCATCGGTGATACGCGGGAGTAAACGCGCAGGTGTTCAACCCTTTCGGTAAAGGCTTCGTCTGAAAGCTGTTCCAGTTCTTTGCCGTCGATCACCTCCGAGGGTGATGAGGCTATCCCCACGCTCCCGGCAATAGAAAAGCCCGTTTCCTTGCTGTCGCCGGTTATCATGACTACGCGTATATTGGCCGAATGGGCGTTGGCAATGGTATCTTTTACTTCGTCCTTGGGAGGATCGTAAATGACCGCGGCGGCTATGAAGATGCAGTCTTTCAGGAGGTCGTCATCGATGCGGGAGATGTCGCTGGGTGTGTCCCGGTACGCCATACCGATAACGCGGAATCCCTGGGATGAAATTTTTGCCAACTCCCGAATGATTTTATGGCGCATTCTCTCGTCCAGCTCGATCTCCTCATTTCTGTGATGGAGTGCCGTGCAGAGGTCCAGAATTTTTTCCGGTGCTCCCTTTATAAGGAGCTCTCTCTGTCCATCGGGAGATTCCACCAGTGAAGGCGAGATCATGGTCTCCGATGAGAAGGGGATGGTGTCGACGGTTGTATAGGAAGAAAAGAGAGACGGTTTGAATCCCGCCATGAGGGAGGCCTTGATGAGGGCCGTCTCCGTGGGGTCTCCCGTTTCCCGTACCACGGTGCCGTCCTCTTCATGGATTGTGGCCGTGGAGCACCGGTTGGAGATAAGGGCAATCTTGTTCATTATGTCCGTCTCTCCCTCGGACAGGAGCATGAAGAGTTCCGCCATGCTCATGAGTTCATCGTTGATAAAAAATTCCTTCACCGTCATGTTGTGCTGGGTTATGGTGCCGGTCTTGTCGGTGCAGATGAAGTCCACGTTGCCCAGGGTTTCAACCGAGGAGAGCCTCTTGACAATGACCGACTCTTTTGCCAGCCGTTCCACGGCCAGGGACAGGGCAATGGTTATGGAAGCGGGGAGTCCCTCGGGGAACACGGCCACCATGACGCTAACGGAGATGAGGATGGATTCATAGAGTTTCAGGTCACGGAAGAGGCTGATACCCAGGACGGACAGGGCCGAAACCGTGGCCACCACCATGAGGACACGAATTTCCCGGCCCAGCTTTATCTGGAGCGGTGTTTTTTCATTATCGCTTTCCTGTATCGACGCGGCGATTTTTCCCATCTCGGTCAGGGAAGCCGTATTGACAACCAGGGCCCTTCCCGATCCCTTGAGGACCTTGCTGCCGGAGAAGAGCATGTTCTTCATCTCGTAGAGCGCGGGATTGTCGATGTCGATGGATTTTATTTCCTTCATGACCGGTTCGCTTTCCCCCGTGAGGTGGGCCTCGTCGGCGAGAAGTCCGTTGCTTTCTATTATTCTTGTATCGGCCGGGATGATATCACCGGCCTCGAAGACAATGATGTCGCCGGGCACGATGAATTTTGAAGCGACAATTTCTATAATTCCATGCCGAAGAACCCTGAACTGCGGGGAGAGGATTTTTTTCAGTTCTTCTACGGCCTTTTCCGCCTTGTTATCCTGTATCATGCTTATGATGGTATTGATGATGACAACACCCAGGATGACAAATCCCTCGATAAAGTCATCGATGAAGAAAGAAAATGCCGAGGCTACGGCCAGTATGATGACCATGGGTTCGATCATGTAGGTCAGGAGTTTCTGAAAGAAATTCTTCTTTTTTGCGGGGGCTATTTCATTAAGGCCGAATTCTTCTATTCTTCTCCGGCTTTCTTCTTCGGAGATTCCCTTCGGTGAGGTGTTCAGCGTCGAAAGGGCCAGATCAACAGTCATACCGGACATGCTTTGAAGACTTCTGTTCATGTAATTTACCTGTTAAAAAAGATTGTGTTGGAATCGTTTATCAGAGAGTTCTTTGAGTCCCTGCTCTCAACAAAAAACATTTGAAGGATCTGCGTACCTGTATGTACACAGGAATCTTTCTCTGGTTACCGCATTATTTTAATAGTACTTTCCCGGGTATTATTTTTACAAAATTATCACTGTCAATGGATATTGACAGAATATGACAAAATTGTGCCAGTTTTGAGGAACCATGGCAACTGAATTTTACATCGGGCTGAAAAAATAGACAGTATGTGGATTGCAGGTGAATGATAAGGTAATGGTTCATCGCTGTAAGCAAAAAAACTATTGCAGTTACTGTATGATTTAATATATTTATTGTAAGAAAAGTATATTCATCCATGGGAAGGTCTTTTTATGGCAGGGAAAAAAGGAAATTATCGCCGTCTTTTAATGATGCCTATCGTTCTATGGACGGTGTTTTCTTTACTCAATCTGATTTATCTTTCTATTGTTAGTGAAAGAGTGAAAACCATAAATACTCTGGTGGCCATGGGCAGTGCCGTGGCCCTGGAAATTCTGTCGGTGTATAAAGGGACAAAATACCGGGACAAGGGAATAACAGAGATACGGAGCAGGTAACGGTATATCATTTCACCATGAAGAGAAAAACCAGAAATACTACCGGCGTGATGGCAATCAGCAGGTTGTAAAAGATAAAAGGGAGCACGAAGGCCCTGGCGTAGATATATTTGCCTGTGATAATGTCCCAGGCAGTATCCATTTTGTCATCCATGGTCATGATATAATAATCGATCAGGTCATGGTTGACCTGATAGAGTTGTAGAATTCTGCTGTATGCGCTGGAAATAACGTTGAATGTTTTTTCTTTTTCCCTTGGTGATACGGCGGTATGCCCGATCTTCTGAAGCTCATTATACAGATTTTCAATCTCAATGGCCGATATGTAGAGCTTATCGGCATTCATTTTATAGTCCTTTGATGAATCGATAAGGCTCAGCACCAGGATGAATACAGAAATGACTATGGTAAAAAATGTAATGTAATTTAACTGATGTGATTTTAGCGGTATGAAATTGACAAAGGTGATGGAATTAATGATAAGGGCATAGGATGATAGAAAGGCTATGGTGGCAATAGACAGGTCGTGCTTTTTTTTCAGGCGGCGGTAGGCATTATACCGGGCGCCCCGGGTAATCCACATTCTCTGTAAAAGATCGTTATAAGGACGTGTTTCTTCTTCCATGGTTTATATCCTCCGTTTAGGAAAAATCCGCCGATGTAATCAGAACCATGAGAGATGTCAAGAGAATATTTTTATTGGAGTTTTGTTGCGGCCAAAAACCGGTGTGTTGAAAGATTCCAAGGCCCTGAAACAGGTGATCATGGAAGCTTTATAATGCTGCTTATTTGATAGGGGTTCGCTTTATTGATTCCTTCTCCAGGGCCTTGAACAGTTTGATGACATTGCTTTCAGTAAGGCGACGCCTCATCCATATGGGGACATAAAAATTTGGTTTAACCTGAAGTGTATATGTTACACGACATTTCCCATCGTCGGTCTTTTCAATGGCCCATTCACCCCGATTGATTCGAAAAGGCCCCTTCTGCTGATGCCAGCGCAGGAGCCTGTTTTTTATGATTATGACGGCTTCAAGTACCATGGAAACGCGTTTGAAGGCGAATTTAACCTCCTTGTCGATGATACTGCTGGCCCCCATGGTTTTGATGACTCTGCTCTTGATGACGTTGGGAACGAATTCCGCGTGATGGTCGAAATCGGTCAGCATCTCCCAGACTATTTCCGGCGAGGCATTGATCGTTCCCACGGCAACGGTTTCGTAAAAGTCATTTTTTAATCCGCTCGTTATGTGTATGCTGGTTTTATCCAGCTCCTCTCCTGCCGCCGGAAGGGCAAAGAGAACGAAAAGGAGGCATGTTGGCATCAGGTGCATCTTGAGATTTTTCATACAATTCTGATTCTCTGTGCCGGCGATGTTTTCACTGAAGCGATTATTCTTGCCTCGGATATGCCGCGGTTGAGCATTTCCTTCAGCAGGGCAGGTGCATCAGCGCCGGGAAGAGCGATGAGCAGTCCGCCGGACGTCTGCGGATCGAAGAGAATATCGGATAGATGCAATGGTATATCGTCGTTGATATGACAAAGGGCCTCTGAATAGCTTTTATTCCGATACAGGCCTGCCGGGACAAGTCCCATCTCACTGTTGTCCCGTACGCCGGGAAGCACGGGCAGAGACGAGGAATTGATCTCTATTTCCAGCATATCCCCCGCCAGCATTTCCTTCATGTGGCCCGCCAGGCCGAAGCCGGTGACATCGGTGCAGGCCCGGACAGGATAGGTGCTCATGACTTCGGCAGCGTCGCGGTTCAGGGTAATCATGGACGTGATGAAGGGTTTGACTATTTCCGGTGTGGCCATATCGGCCTTGACAGCCGTACCGATGATGCCCGTGCCCAGGGGCTTGGTCAGTATGATGGCGTCGCCGTCCTTCAGGCCGTGGTTTTTGAGAATTTTTTCGGGATGGATACGGCCCGTAATGGACAGACCGTATTTCAGTTCATTGTCCTCGATGCTGTGTCCTCCCAGGAGCTGGACGCCGGCCTGGCTGAGAATATGGAGGCCGCCGTTGAGGATGGCCGTAAGCACATCGAGGGAGAATTTTTTCAGTGGAAAGGCCACGATATTCATGGCCGTGACAGGAACGCCCCCCATGGCATATACGTCGGACAGGGCATTGACGGCCGCTATCTGGCCGAAGGTGAAGGGATCGTCGACAATGGGCGTGAAAAAATCAAGGGTCTGCACCAGGGCAATATCATCGCTTATGCGGTATACGCCGGCGTCGTCGCTTTTATCGAACCCTACCAGGACATTCTCATCATAGGAGACATGGACGTTTTTCATTACCTCGAACAGGTCCGCCGGACCCAGTTTCGAGGCTCACCCGGAGCCGGTGACCGATTCCGTCAGTCTCAGTTTGTTGAGATCTTTATCATTTATGTTGCATGTATCACTCATGAAGGCACAGTAGGATTATTTATAAAATTTATCAATAATTAAAATTATTTTTTCGGATCAGTTCCGCCCGATTTCCTTCATAAGGGCCGCGAGGGATAAAAAAGTCTTGTCATAATCGGGAGCTGTCCCTTTAATGAGACCCACTACAATAAAGGGAAGTCAATCAATTATGTATCCGCCGACAGACAAAAACAGTCTTCTTGCCGCGGCCCGGTCCCTGACGAAAATTCTGGGCGGGCATAAAGTTATTACCGACCTGGACATTCTTGAAACCTATGCTGTTGATGAAACATCGGACCTGAGGTCCATGCCCGATATCCTGGTGCGCGCCGAAAGCGTCCAGGATGTGAGCACCGTTCTCCGCGTATGCAGTGAAACAGGTGTTCCCGCAGTGCCCCGGGGAGCCGGCAGCGGTGTAACAGGCGGGGCCATCGCGGTACAGGGAGGAGTGGTTCTATCACTTGAACGGATGAACCGTATCCTGGAAATAGACCGGGAGAACATGGTGGCCGTGGTCGAGCCCGGCGCCATTACGGGTGACATCCAGAAGGCCGCACGGGACCAGGGACTCATGTATCCGCCCGACCCGGCAAGCCTGGACATCTGTTCCATCGGCGGCAACGTGGCCGAGAACGCCGGCGGCCCGCGGGCCGTTAAATACGGGATCACGAAAGATTACATTCTGGGCCTTGAATGCGTTCTTCCCGGCGGGGGCATAATTCATACGGGCGGGAAAACCGTAAAGAACGTGACAGGATATAACCTCACCGGTATTATCATCGGTTCCGAAGGGACCCTGGCCGTAATCACCAAAATATATCTGCGTCTCATACCGGCGCCTCCCGTGAGCCGGGATCTCCTCATCCCTTTTGATTCTCTCGACGATGCCATAGACGCGGTATTTTCCATACTCACGAGCCGTGTTGTTCCTGCCGCTATTGAGTTCATGGAGGAGGACGCCCTGAAGCTGGTGTCGAAATTCCTGGGGAGCGAAATGCCCTTTCCCGAAGCCCGGGCCCACCTGCTCATCCAGGTGGATGGAAGTACGGAAGATGCCGTATATGCGGATCTGGAGAAAATAGGCCGGGCCGTGTCGGTGCCGCAGGAGCGTATCATCGCGGCCGAATCAAACGAACAGCGCGAGCGCCTCTGGAAGGCGCGCCGATCCATACGTGAGGCCATCCACTCCGAAAGCCCCGTGTTTCTCGCCGAGGACTGTTCCGTGCCCCGGTCGAAGATACCGGCTTTTCTGAAGGAGCTGAAGAGTTTTCT